>JBAZEQ010000146.1:0-6981 GCA_041653855.1 Ignavibacteria bacterium
TAAAATTCAAGCATAACGGAAAAGAAATATATGTAAAAGCGGATATGGAGTTTATAAAAGTTGCACAGAATTTAAGACCGAAAGAATTCGATGCTTTCTCTCAAATATTAAGAATGCCTGTTAATACATTTACAAGATTAACAACTTCAGCAAATCCTTTCTTTGCACTTGTAAATATACCGAGGGACCAACTAACAGCTTTATTCACTACAAAAACAGGAATGATACCTGTTTTTCATCCGGTTAAATCATTAATACACTTAATAAAAGGAACTCCACTTGCAAAGAAATACGTTGCAATCGGTGGTAAAAGACAGACACTTGCAGCTTATATGGATTTATCACCGGAAGATGTAACGCACAAACTCACAGGTGGAGAAACAAAGACCGAAAAAGTTGGCAGAGTATTAAACAGTAGTTTAGGAATTCTTGAAATACCATCAAACTATTCCGAAATAATGACAAGACTTGCTGAGTTTGAAGGTGCTAAGAAAAAAGGATTATCGGACTTAGAAGCAATGTACCGGGCAACAGATGTAACAATTCCTTTCCAATTGCAGGGAAACTATGGCGGAACACTTGGCAGGGAATACATAAAATCGGTAGCTTATATGAATGCAAATATGCAAGGACTTTATAAAACAATAAGAAGTGCAAAAGAACAACTATTGAGATTAGCAACTGTAACCGCAGGAGCGATAGCAAGTGCATTAACAAGTACAATACTTATGATGATGTATAGTGATGATGAACAAAAAAGATTATTAAGCAATCAACCTGTAAAAGAGTTATCGAGAGCAATATTCTTTCCGTCTCCAAATGGAAAAGACTTAATCAGAATACCTATACCGGACTTAATTGGCGGAATAACCGGATTGGTACAATTATTTGTAATAAGTCAATACGATGGTAATAAATCGAGTTTTAAGGATTATGCGACCGCAATATTGCAGGGATTACCACAACAATTAAATCCGATAGAATTTAAACAATGGTGGACTTCTTTAATACCGCAAGTTGCAAAACCTGTAACAGAAATTATATTCAATAAAAGAACTTACCCGGAAGTTGCTCCGATAGTACCAGACTACCTAAGAAAAGAAAAACCTGAAAGACAATATAACGATTACACTTCAAAAGTAGCAAATTATTTAGGTGAAGTTATGGGTGTTTCCCCGATGTATATAGAGCATTTTGTAAAAGGGCAGTTTGGAACATTAGGAAACTTATTGATTGGATTACCTGAAGGAAGATATATGAATAGAATCGGACTATACAGGCAGGAAGAAAGATTTGTAATGAGTGGCAGAGCATACAACAGATTTTATGATTTAAAAGACCAAATACTACAAGAATACAACGCAATAAATGATGATAACAATATTGACCCCGGGTACTATACAAATGTAAAAAGCAAAAAAATAATAACAGATGAAATCAGTGAAATATTTTCAGATGCAACAAAAGTTTTAAAGAAAGAAAAAAACTTACCTGAGAATGTTAAGAAAAAAGGTTACGACTTGTTGTTATCAATTTACAATAATGAGAGTGAAAACAAAATAATAAGACTTACTGAAGAATACAGTAAGTCAGTAACAAAGATGTTAAAAGATAAAAACATCGAAACCGACAGAAAAGATTTCACAAAAACCGGATTACGATTAACAATTGTAAAAGACAGGATGGATAAATTACTTGATTTGTGGGAAAGAACAGGAAACGAAAAATATAAAGATGAATGGAACAAACTCAATGATGAACTCGGTGAAATAAAAGATACTGATTGGTATAAAGAGCAGAACAAATTAAAATCAGATAAATCAAAAGAAACAAAAAAACTCAAATCAGAAATCAATGAATAAGCGAATTTCTAAATTGTTGTTGGAAATGATGGGAGCAACAGGAGACCCTACACAGGCGAAACAAGAAGGAGACGTAAAACTTCCCGATGATTCACCGATACTAAATATGTTTACAAAAAATTTAAAGACGGTAGTTCCTGCTCCTAAGATTAAAGAAAAGAAAAAAAGAAAAGTAGAAGTACCGACACAAATGGCGGGTCTTTTTGGGAGTAATCCTTATTATGATGTAAACAAAGATGAGCTAAGTGAAGAACAAAGTATTGATGAAATGGCACAGGCAAAGGGAAGCGGACTTGATATATCCTCTTATAAAAGACCTTTTCAGAGAGTTATGGCGAATACTTTTCTTGGTTCAATAAATCCTTTGGGATACGAACACGGTTTAAAAGAGTGGGGTACATTACCATTCTCATTTGTAAACGCATTAAACGAAGAAATAACCGGGAAGAAATTATATAATTATCCGACAGATAAAAATTTCAACGATCCTGACAAAGTATCTATAAGAGCAAGAGACAGAATACTTGCAGAGGCATTCGGCACTCCGTTGAGAAACAAAGAAAATGAAGATATATGGTTAAAGAAAGAAGATGGAACGATGGTACTTAATCCAAACAACAATACAGGGAATATTATTTCCGGGAACATTACAAATGACGTAATGAATGCTTATGACTTAAATAAAGAAACTAACGAATGGCTACCAATACAATCACAGAATAACTTAGGTACTACAACAATAACAAAACCAAAAGTGGAAACGGATAAAAATATACCGGATGCAAGTTTTCTTAACTTTAATATGAATGACCCTTGGGATTATGATTCATTCTACAACAGAGAAGAAAATCCAACAAAAAGAAAATACAAGAAAAAAGCTATTGATTTATTTAATATGGTAACAGGGAATAAACCTGTTAATATGAATTTCAGCAGTTCTTTACCTGTTCTAACAAAAGAACTTCCTGAATGGGCTAAAACGAAATAACAATATATAAATAAGGAAGGGAACTATAACACAAAAAATAACTGAGGATTCGACATAATTAAAATCAGGATAAAAAGAATCGAGAAAATTTACAGATTGGACAAAAACAGAATCACAAAATAAACTAAAATTATCAATAGAAAGCATAAGAATAACAAAGCAAAAAAAATAAACAATTTTACCAAAATGACAGTTAAAAATGAAATCGGATATAACAAGATATGAATAAGGGATTACAAAATAATAGAATAGAACATTTACTTCTTGATATGAGAATCCTGTTATATAGGACACTATACAAAGCGATGAATATACTATTATAAATATGATTTCCATAAAGTTGTTTTGCAAAGTTATGATTTTATCAATTAAATGTCAAGTGTTTTTTATATTATATAATTGTTAGACAAAAGAATATTAAAATTAAAATAACTATTTTTACAAATATAAACACATAATATTATGGCAAAAATATCAGAAAAAAGAGTTCGTAGTATGAACGAACTTATGGGAGCAGGGAGAAAAAAACTCGGAATAAACTTTCCAAAACTTCCATCAAAATCAAGCAACAAACAGACTTCAAATTTTGGCGATATGAAAGTAGGCGATAGAAGGACTGTTGAAAGAGTTAAAAATGGATACCTATTAATAAAACCGGGTGATTCTAAAAATGATTGGAAAGAGGATAAAATTATTTTACCAAAAAATCCTTTCAAATCAAAATAATTTTTATAAACATTAATCATTACAAAAATGGCAGATATAAGATTAATACCTAACTACGGAACAGAATCAAAACGATATACCAAAGCAAGAACTTTTTCGGAAGTTGCTGCGGACCCACCACTTCCTCAATACTCTTTAACAGATGTACTTGATGTAAGAGGTGCAGCTATAATCGGTTTTATACCACCTGTTGAAATCGAATCAATGGAACAGGAAAACATAAGATTGATTATAGAATCATCGGAAAGTGCAACCGGAACATTCAGACCGATTGACTATGCACATACGGAAAACCTTGTTTTAAACGTGAAGAAAGATTCTGTTTTAAAGAATATCGTTGTATGTCCTGAGATAAAAGGACTTGCATTTATCAGGATGTATTTAACTGATGAAGCAGGTACAAGACTGTATATCGGGAGCGAATGCGATATTACAGTTATCGGAGTAGATGCAGGAGTTTAAAATTTTTAAAAAATAAAATAAAGGAGAGAGACTATGTACGAAGATATAGCAAAACACTTTCATAGTGTTATAAAACTATCGAAAGAATACCAGGAAAACAGAGCAGTCGCTTGTAACAATCCTGAGTTATTATTCCCGGACTTTAAAGATATAATAGATATACTCGAAAGAAATTGTATTGCTGACGGTATATCAATTTCACGGAGAGAGACATTCAGAACAAACGCATTACAACTGAGTTATTACAAAAGTGGAGCAAGTAAGATAAAACTCAACGGAATGCACCATTACGGTATTGCTCAGGATATTTTGTGTCTTGATGAAAAAGGCGGAATCATTCAAAGCGGTAGTGCAAAGGAATACAAACAAATGAGAAAGTTAGCATCTTCTCTTGGTTTACATTTACTTGGTGAATGGGATGCAGGACACTTCCAATTTATTGCGACAAATATGCAGAATCAACTCAGGTCGGTATGTGCAGCTATAAAGAGCGTTGATGCGATTATACTTCATTATGGAATAGAAAATCATTACGTAATGAACTTAAAAGTTGCACTTGGAAAACTCGGATATGAAGTTAATACAGACACAAACTTCTTCGGGGACCAGACAGATGAAACGCTCAGAACGTATCAAGCGGATAATAACCTGACGGTTGATGGGATATGCGGTAAGCAAGTATATAATTCACTACTTTCAAAAGGTTACAACATTTATACAATGTAGGGGTTTATTATGACAATATCAAAAGGTTGGATAGTAGCAGGTATAATTGTTATAGTTATCATCATCGGAGTATTTATATATGATAACTTTATCCGGGAAAAAACAGTAATAGTTCAGGGAATACCGCTTGAGCTATATGAAAAAACTATCAAAGCAAAAGACGATAGTTTAAATATGTTTAAAGCACAGGAGATTGTTTATAATAAAATTCACGAAGCAGATATGGATGAAATAGCATTTTTGAAAGCAAGTAAAAATCAAGTAAAGATTATATATAAAAAAGAAATTGAAGAATTTGAAAATGCAAATGACAGCACACAAATAAACCTATTAAATCAAAAATATAAAAAACGTTTCAAATGAAAAAGTTTATAATATTAATAACGATTTCCTTTTTCCTCTCTCTCAGCAATTCTTACGGACAGGAAATAGATTGGAATTCTGTTCCGCCTATTGTCCGTAAGAATTTTTTTATTGCACTCACTATGTTAGACAGTTGTGAAAAAATTATTAAAATAAATAATGCAATTATTGAAAAGCAGGATAAGATTATAAAAGATGATTCGGTTGAAATGATAAACAAAAAAAATCAAATAATGATTTTAGAACAAAAAAAAACCGAACTTATGAGTGCAATAGGAAATCAGATGAAAGTACCTGCGGAAGAAAAAAGGTTTTTACAATGGCAGGGATTTTTTGCAGGTCTTGGTACAGGATATATATTCGGAGATACCATAATAAGTAAATCAACTTTTATGAAAAGTCTATCGGATAACATATTTATAACAAGCAAAGCAATAGTTAAAATAAAGGATGATTTTTTATTGATACCTTCGCTCGATATACCACTAAATAAAGACAAAAGAATAGCTTTAAAATTTGAGTTTTTATACAGATTATTTTAACTATAAAAGTAACGGTAATTAGAATTAATTTAATTAAAGATACTACAATAATAATTAAAGTAACAGAAATTAGAATTACCGTGCCAGTAGGAGATAAAGTATAGTATAGAAAGAAAAGTATAGAAAGAAAAGTATAGAAGAAATAATTTGCTTTTCTTTTTTATTATTAATAACTTTGTAATACATAACAGTCATATTTAGTTTAAGAAGTAATACCCGAATCCCTTGTAATCGAGACACCCGAAAGCAGGGGATTTTTTATTGTACAAAAAAAACACTTGACATTTAATATTCTTATTTATAAGTTATAGAAAATGAGAGAGTATGACAGACAGTAATCAAACAACATTAGAATTTAAAAACGGAAGTAAAATTAATTTTAAAAACACTTCCGGTAAAAATGATTATAAAGGTCTTGATAACAGATTTTACCCTGTTGGGAATATGCAATTAGTAATTGATTTGCAGATTAGAATAAACGCTTTACAAAATCTTCTCATAGAATATCAAAGATTAACAGGAAAGTATAAATTAGAAAAATCTCTCAATCAGTATTTACGTAATATTATATTAAACAAGAATAAAAGATTTATAGCAAACATAATATTAAACGGTGATATAAAAAACACTTGACATTTAATTTAAGATAATATATTTTTAAGCAACTCAAAAAAACAGATGGCAAAAAACAATAAAATAAGCGTTAAAGAATTTGCAGACTTACACAACACAGACCGACAAACTATTTTAAGGCACATTAGGAATGGTTGGTTAAAAGCTGAGAAGAAAATAGAGTTATCATCGAAAGCAGGATTTATATATGTGATTGATAAAAAAGAAAAATTTACTCCACGTAAACCGGGTCCAATTAAACCGTTACAAAAACAAAAAAAGGAAAAATAAAATAAATAATTAATTAGCCAAAGGTGTCAAATTGAATTATCAAAGAACAAATAATAAAAGTATAGACGAAGCATTTTTAGAATTTCACAAAGCAAATCCCGATGTATATGTTTTGTTTATATCCTACACAAAGAATTGGTTGAGAGCAATCAACAAAGACAATCCCGAAGAACTCCAAAAACTCGAAAGATGTTTAGACCCCACAAAAAAATCAAAAGAAATATTTAACACAAAAAAAAGAATATCCTCAAAGCACGTAATCGGAAGAATAAGATGGTTTCACGAAGTAGAACAGCAAATCGGAGATTACAAAATTAACGATGCTTTTACATCGAGATATTCAAGAAAGTTTATAAACGATTATCCCGGATTAAAAAACGTATTTGAATTCAGAGAACTCCGTTCAGGA
>JBAZEQ010000147.1:0-6960 GCA_041653855.1 Ignavibacteria bacterium
TAAGTAATAAAAGTTATAACATAATTTGCGTCAATCACAAAAAAATAAAAGCGATAAATAGTATTATCGCTATTTTAATATCACAAGTTTTTGAATTGGTGATTCTATTTTAGTATCGCCTTCGATTACCATTCTTACGAAATATACCCCGTTTGCCATATAGTCGCCTTCGTTATCTCTTCCATCCCAGTTAATCTGGTTATATCCGATATTAGCAGATGCGGAGATTATTTTTACTACTCTTCCGGAAACAGTATAAATTTTTATCCTGCAACTCGAAGGCGGATTATTACCCCCAAGATTAAAATAAATCCTGTCTGGTTTTTCATTGGGTTTGGATAATTGTAAAAATCTTTAATCATCAATTGATTCGATACAAAAACGGAGTAAGCGACAGTATCAAAATCAGTTTCCGAATCTTTTCTCGAGACTAACTTAAATATATTTTCACCATTCGGAAGTTCCGGGTTAAATTTCAATGATACATTTCCGTTTTTGCTGTCAATTCCTTCTATTCTCAAACTGTTAGCTGTTCTGGAAAAATATGGTTGATATATATTGTTTATAAATAATTTAAAATCTGATGTATCAAAAGAACTAATGGTATTCAACATTTTATCTTTCAATTTTATTTCAACATCAGGCTTTGACCTTACGAATTCACCTCCGTTAACTTTCAAACCATCGGAAAATAATTCCGCAGTATATATCTGAGATGTACCTTTGACAACAATATTGGTAGTTGTCAGATTATTATATTCATATAAATCATTTTGAGGAATACCCGGTGTAACTTCAATATACACCGGAATATTATTATTATACTTTCTAATAAAAGGTAACCCTTCAAATTTCGCACTTGTTTTTACAAAATGTGCACTATCAATCTTTAAGGTGGAAGAAATCACATCCGATTTTAAAAGAATCTTCTGTCCAGTATTCGAATAAACATATATATCCCTTGTATAACCATATAAGTCAACATAACCGACATTATAATATGCCAGACTTACTCCAAGACTATCACCACCGTTGAGGATGGAATCCGATTTAATAAACGTATTATAATCCAGAGCAAGTTCGGATGGTGCAACATAATCAAATTTTAATGATTGAAATACAGGTGATTGAGTACCGGATATGGAATCTATATTTAGTTTTGTAACTAATTTTAAATAAGGATATGTATATGAATTAATCGATTGCAGGTCAACAAAATTATTTGTCGTTACATTGGATAGAAGCAGGTTTTCAATATTAGACCTGTTGATACCATATACATCGAATTTAATACTCGTACCGGTATAAAGAGTTTGCTGCCACGAAAAATTCTTCCACGTTTTTGCAGGACCTAACGAATGATATATAGTACCGTTCAAGAAATTAAATGCCGGTTGCATAGTACTGGTAACGGGAATATCATCTGACCTATTATACGCTTCGGTTGTTATTGGGTTTGGTGTACCCGGATAACTGATAAAACTCCATCTTTGCCATGAATTAATAGTAACCGAATCTACCTTTGTGCTTCCCATTTCAACAAATTTATTTCTTGTATTCGTATTCAAACTATAAGTAGCAAGACCTGTACCTATTAATTTAACCACCATTAAAATATGTGCCGAATTATATGTATTTAAAAAGGCAAGAATTGAATCTGAAGATGATGAAGAACACATATAAAAATGTTTTGACTCAATAACAGAACCGCTGACTTTATTTACTTTAACCAAAGCCAGACCATTCCAATCGATTTGTGACCTGACGAGATAAACATAGCTGTTATTTACGGCATAATAAGTTGGAGCCCATGGATCACCCTGCCAGGAACTCGCAACCAAGTTGCCGGTAAAACCAACAATTTTTAATCCCGAGTTATCTCCGTTTACATAAGATAATTCAAAGTCGTTAAAATGTCCTCTTCTGTTTTTATAAACAGTAATATTCGAATCTCCGGGAAGTAGAGGATAACCAACATCGGAAAGATTTATTTCTTTACTGATTTTTGAGGAAGATGTTGGTAACGAAATATTGTATTTAAATCTTCTTATTTCCGACCAGCCTAATGTGTCAACATTATTTACAATTGCATTTAATCTCCAGTAATAAACAATATTAGAATCCAGAATAGGTATTTTTACTTTGAATTTTGTAGCGGCTCCCGACATATTACTATTAAAATTTGTCTGTGATAATGAAGAATTAAATGTCCTCGAAGTATCCATCTGCACGATCAATTTCACCGAATTCTTTGAAGTATTTATATTCGGATTTATTCCAACAAATTCCACAGTATCCATTTTTATAATCATATTATCTATAGGCTTAATAGGAATAAAAGCGGAATTTTTTAAATTAATCGGGAATATAGCCGTATTATTTGCACTGCTTTCGAGTGTATACCAGTTATCAATATCCAGTACCACTTTCATAGAATACATCCCGACAGTATCCAATTTAAAATTATTGATTATCGTATCTACAAAACCCCATCCATAAACAATTGTATCTCTTATACTGTGGCTTTGCCCATTACGGAGAAGCTGAAATCTAACTTTACAGGAGTCGGCATAAGTGCCATAGTTTTTAGGATAAACTTTTAATGAAACATTTTCCCTGACAACAGGATACGGATTTGACAAAGAGTAATCCGAGAGTTGAATATCAAATTCAGGAAATTTCGGAAGTATAAGTTTCAACGCCGGGTCGCCAAGCAGATTATAACAATTAATCGAATTTCTTTTCGCAAAATCCAATGAATCAGGAGACATTATTGTTGAAGCATATTTAACCATATCTCCTAATTTTCTTAAACTATCCAAACTAAATCCATTTAAGAAATATTGTTCATAAATATTCCCTCCAAATGGATAAAAACTCCAACCCGTTGTACTTATAAAACCTATAGCACCTTTATTTGGTAAGAGGAGATACTTTTCTCCAAATCCTCTCACATCTGTTTCTGCATTTTTTCCGGTAAAGCAAGTCATACTGAATATTAAAGGCTGTTTATTTCCATTTGAAAGGATATTTGGGTCGGAGAAAGTATAATCCCAGTAGTTATTTCCGGAATGTCCTATATAACTAACCAGTAATGCCCCGTTGTTAATGGAGTTTTTAATCGAATCCGAATAATTAAATGTAACAAGCCCGGATGCATCATTTAAAAATATTTTAGTTGCATTCAAAGATAAAGGCGGGACTAAGATAGTAGAGTTCAAATAAGAATTCGATTGAAGTACAAATTCCGATTGGTCGGAGCTATTATATCCACCCGAAACAAAAACTGAATTTTTTACCCATCTATCGAGTGGCAGACTTTCATACGATATTATCTTATTAACCAAATCCTGTGCTTCCTGCGTAGTATAAGCGGGCAATCTTCCGATTGCAACCTGGTGAAAATATGTAAATGTCCCGTAATTCATATTAACAAAAAATCCATCTGACGGAGGATTTCCATAAACCGGTACATAGTTTTTAAAATATGTAGAAGTTGCAGAGTTTTTCTTCGGATCCAGTGAACCCCTCCCGAATAAGCATACATAAGAAATCCTCGGTTGTGTCCAGTTATTATATATATGTTTTACAAAATTTCTTACGGCAATAGGATTTTCGATTCCATAATTAAATATATCATAGATATCTTCCATCTCCACCTTTACAGACCTATATCCATCATGGCTATTACGATATGCTCTTAATTGTTCAGCCTGTGTTTCAAATAATTTATTATATATAATTAAATAATCGACTCCATTCGATGAGGCAACATAATTTGGTACTTGTCTTTGTTTAATTTTATTTGGTTTTTTCGTTATATATAAATTCAGCACCTCAAAATTCCCATCACCTTTTCCCGTAAAAATCAATGTATCAGCTGATAAACTATAATTTGAAATTCTGTACCCATATTTTACATCATATATACTAATAGGATTTGACGAATTGAAACCTTTAATTTTATATATTTTAGATGTCGAATCGGATGAATTTGATGAAAAATTAATACTATTATTTTCGAATTCAAATCTCCTCGGATAAGATATTTCAAACATATCCAGAAATAATAATCCGCCGGAAAATGAGGAAGGAGGATAATATTTTACTTTCGCAGCATTACTCGATGCCGTGTTTAAATACGATGTAGGGAAATAAATTGTAGTATCGAGTTTTGTAAAATGATTTGTTTCAACTGTATCAATTAAAGTATTATTAACGCTTAATACAACTTTATGCTCATAGGAAACACTTTCACTTTGATTAAATGGATAAGCAAAAACTTTTATAAAACTCGGTATTGCTGTAACAAGATATGGAGATGTAAAATTCTGTGTTATTGTATTTCCCCATTGCATCCTCTGCCAAAACCAGCCTTCACCCTGAAATTTTTCGTTGTTAAAATATCTATAATCCCTGTCATTAACCTGCTCACCGTAAGAATAAATCATATCACTTTCGAAGTGCAACTTCTTATAATAATAATCCAGTGGAAATGGAGTATAAGACGTATAATTATAATTCAAAAATCTTGTCCCATAAGCACCTCCCCATCCAATCCAGTATGCACTCGTATCAGAGTATAAATCGTAATATTCATCGGTAACATATACAACTTGATTATTACTGTTGTATGAATTTGTTAATCCTCCGCAATTTCTTTTTCCGTAAAAATCTAAAAAATCGACATCATTAAATACTCCATCATCTTCACCTGAAAAATATATAGGGACCTGATTACCGTTATAATAAACTTTTACAGTTCGCGGGTCAATAACATCGGGATTTACTCCTGCATTTGCAAAATCCACTTTATTAATTCTGTAAATTCCATCATCGACTACGTACATTTTCAAATATGCCTGATTAGGAGTAATCCAGCTATAGTTTTGGGATAACGATATATTTGCAATAATTAGAATTGCAAGAATGTATATTTTTTTATTCATAATTCAAATATAACCTTAAAATATTTTATTTTATATATCAAGTTTCGGTATAAAAACCAAACTAAAATCACCTCAATATTACCAGCTTTTGTATCGAGGTTTCCTTTTTTGAATTTCCCTCTAAAATTAACTTGTATAGGTAAACACCATTTGCCATATAATCGCCATCATCATCTCTTCCATCCCACGGAATCTGATTGTAGCCGATATTTGCGGGGAAAGTTATTGTTTTTACGAGCCTTCCTGCTACGGTGAATACTTTTATTTTACAGTAATTCGGAACATTGCTACCGGAAAGATTAAAAATAAAATTTGTCTGTGTTTTCATCGGGTTGGGGAATGTATTCAAATCATATATTTTCATATCGGGATTTACAGTAAGCAAATATCTCATAGTATCAGCATAATTACCGGATTTATCGAATGAAACATACATAAAATCGTGAAAACCGTCGGCTAAAGTCGGTTTGAAAATGACAGTTGCCTGAAGAGATTTAACGATAGGAAAAATAATTTCAATATCGGGATTTTTTATACTCCCTATATAATAAGGAATGTAATTAGTATCAAGATAAACTTTTATGTTCGAAGTATCGCGTATCTGCATTTTACCATCATCGAGGTATTTTGCAACAATGACAGGTTTCGCCTGAATGAAATCTCCGCTTACAACTTTGATGCCGTCGTAAGTAATATCAAGCGAAGGATTTATGGAATCACCCGTTAAAATCAATGTTGTAATAGCAGTATTATTATATGTAAAGAATTCATTTTCAGTGTTTTTTAGTTTCGATTCAAAATATATATAAATAGTATCTTTTGTCTTTTGAACATTTCTTAATCCTGTTGTATTTATCAAAATGCTTGCCCGAACAGAACTATCGATTTGAATATAAGAATTTAGCGTATCTGTTTTCAATATCCTGATTCCCGATGGTGAACTTGCCGACCATGTATTAATCGAAGTGGAAGTACCGATAAAACCAACGTTAAAATACTTAACACTAACTCTTACCGTATCCCCCTCCTGAACAATGGAATCACTTTTCATAAAAGAATAATTATCCGAAATCAATTCGGCAGGAGGAACATAATTAAATCTTAAGGATTTTAAAACGGGGGAAATGGAACCTAATAAAGTATCGACATTAAGATTAGTCTTTAATAATAAATTCGGGTAAGTGTAAGAATGAATAGTATCCAGATTAAAAAAACTGTTCGAGACAATATTTTTATACAATAAATTATTTTGATTATTTTTATCTATTCCGAAAACATCAAAAGTCAAAGAGCTATTTGGATATAAGACCTGATTCCACGAGAAATTTTTATAAACTGCTACCGGACCAAAGTTATGAAAAACATAACCGCTATCGAACTGAAACTGCGGCTGCATAGAAGAGATAGCGGGAGTCCAATCAGTCAAAGGTCCTAAATATTTTTCCGCAACTGTATACCCGCTACCCGTAGGATAGCTAATGAAACTCCATCTGTCTCCCCACACGTTCATATGTACGGAATCAACATAAGTGCTTCCCAATGCTTTAAATTTATTTCTTAGTGCAACACTCATTGAATCTGTAACACCATTAGGAACAGATTCGGAAATCAATAAAATATGATTTTCGTTAAAAGTATTAAGATAATTAATTACGGAATCTGATGAGGTTGGGGATGTAAATTTAAAATGTTTCAATTCAATATAAGTCCCATCATTTTTACGCACTTTTACAATATTCAACCCTCCCCAATGTAAAAAAGGGTCAAGCAAAAAGATTTCCTTTCCATTAATTCTAATATACGATGCTTCCCAAGAGTCGCCTCCCCATGATTGCGAGAATAGGTCTCCCGTATAATTCCTTAACTCAATACCATCCGGTAAAGCGACCGTATTTCCAAGTTCAATTTGATTATACTGTGATGCAAATTTCTTAAAAATAGTAACGGTAGAATCGTAAACTATTCTTGCGAGTTTTCTATCTATATTTAAACCGGGATTATACAAGAACCT
>JBAZEQ010000148.1:0-6947 GCA_041653855.1 Ignavibacteria bacterium
TTGCTCCTTAATGTCTTCGACTTTAATACTATGTGAATCGTATAAGTTTGGTCTATTTGAAGCAGCAACAAGATTCTCCCAATTACAATTAAGATATTCATTCTTTTTCCAAATATAGGTGTTACCATCCATTTTTGTACCAAGAACCTTACTGAATTCAAAACTGTAACTTTTATAAGGCAATGTACTGGTTTTAATCGGATCAATTTTTATAAATGAATTTTTATTAATTGATGATGATAATTTCTTTGAGACTAATTCGGCTATATAATTGCCAATTTCAACTCCAGCATTAACAATTTCTTCTTTAGAACAACTTCCTTTTACACCCTCTTTAAAACTAAAATCAGGAATACCGTTGAATATTATAATTTTACCACCGAGTGGCAATTTAATGTTTTTTTTCACTTCCATACTTTTACTCTGAATCGAA
Organism: Ignavibacteria bacterium; assembly: GCA_041653855.1. Classification (GTDB taxonomy): domain Bacteria; phylum Bacteroidota; class Ignavibacteria; order Tepidaquicellales; family Tepidaquicellaceae; genus FEN-1279. Next base: position 434 of record JBAZEQ010000148.1, read on the forward strand.
CTTTTAATTGCAGAGCAACCGACAAAAAACGATAGTATTATTACTAAAATAATCAATTGGAGGATATTTTTTTTCATTTGTTTTATATTTTAATTATAAATATTTTAGATTTACAAAATGCCTATATTCCAAACATTAATCCTACTTTAAATGGAATATGATTAATTGGATTATCTTTAGAAAATGTCAAATTATAATCTGCTTCTGCATACATAACAAATTTGGGAGATATCGCATACAATGAACCAACACCAATATCAAAACCAATATACCCCGTGTTACTTTTACGAATTGTTATGGAATTCCCATAATATGGGTCAATAATATTGTATTCAGGAGTCGCAAAGTCATAATAGCCAACCCCGGCATAACCATAAGGTTTAAATTGACTTTTACTTGAAAACATACCAATTAATATATCACCTTTAATGGTCAAAATATGATATGTGTTATCCGTGGGCTTTTTTTTAAACGGTATAAAATGATAAGACGTTTCCGAACGAACCGCAACAACATCTGACAGTATATCGGTATAATTAAGAAGAATATTATAACCCGATTTTCCAATATTTGAAAAAACACCAGAAGGTAAAGTAATACCAGCACCTAATGAAATATAATTATTTACTAAATTTTTATTGTAATTTTGTGAATACAATGATTCTGTAATCAACAAAACAGAGAAGAAAATTACAAAAAGTTTCATAATGGTTTAATTTAATGAGTTTACTTGTGTAATAGTCCACATTTTTCCAAAACGCAAAAACACGGAAAGATTTAACGGAAAGATATAATAGAAGTACTATTTTTTCTCTGTTTTTGAGGAATCTAATGTTTTAAGATAATATTTATTTACGGTTGGATGTTTTACAAATTCGTCTCCATTCCAATATCGAACTTCCTTTTTTAGCGAGTCGAGATAGGTAATCATATTTGGAATTGGAGTAATTTTATTTTGAGCGAGGAGCGATTCATATTCCTTTTGAAATTGATTTGAGATTCCAATATTCACTGCATTTAGTGATTTATCGAATTCATAAAGTAGGTGTGGATTATCAGCAAATTTTTCTTTTATTTCTCCATCCAGTACATTCACAATGCTTCTATCCGTATTTTGCATTAAATAATCGGCAATATTGAAATTGGAAACATTAAATTTAGTCATAAAAGTTTTGGGGAATAATGTATAATATTTTTCCAATCCTGCTTTCCCCGAATGCAACGGGTCAGTTTTAAATGATGAACCACTTAAATAATCCGGGTCAAAAACAGCCATTGCTCCACATCTATATCCCGGATAATTATTTACACCAACTGCCACAACTTCCTTTTTTTTGTCACCATCAATATCAAAATCAGTTATATAGTTGAAATATCCAGAGTTATAATATTCTGATATCAATTCCCCTTTACTATTTAACATAATTAATCTGTCGGGAAAGTACGGCTTATAGCACGCATTTGCCACAATTTCTTTATTCTCATCGCCATACAAATCATCTACTAATAATTGTTCAAAAACCCAATCGCCTTTAAGTTCATCACTCTCCCAATCGTAATGCATTTTTTCATCAATTATTTTATATCGCCATATTTCCTTACCATCGGAATTGCAACATATAACAGCATTAGTGTTTTTCATCTCTTTAGAAAGAAAATTCTTAATATATACTATTTCATTTTTTCCATCATTATCGATATCCTGAACACTGATTCCCTGGTAATTTATTCGATTTGTAAAATGTTCTTCTATAAGTTCCTCATATCCCTCTGTTTTTGTAATCCATGTTTCAATATCGTATTTATTATGTACTGAGAATTTTCCGTTTTTAAAACTACCTCTTACCGGATTTTTATCAAGATGAGGGACTAAATATATTAAGATAAAGAAACAAATAATTAGCAAAGACAAGATACTCAATGTCCAGTTTACAGCTTTATTGTATTTTTTGTAAGTTGCTCTTAACTTTTCTTTGATTTTTAATCGGTGGATTACAACTACATCGAGATTTTTAAATACGCTTTCGTAATTTCTGATTGGAATTAATTCAATATTTCTATTGGGATATTTTTTAAGTAGATGATTAAGGTGCTCTTTAGCATCCACAATATTATCTTCCGGTATAACAAATTTTCTAAAATCGGAATAGAATACAGTGTGCAATTTTTGCTTTAAAACATCTTTATCAAGTTTTAGCAGATTTCCTTTCTCATCTACTTCGGCTGAAAAGACAACGTCTTCTTTAAACTTATAGTATATCTTATTGAGATTATTTATTAAAATTGCGTTATATGCAAGACATATTGCTCCTATTCCCAGCGAAGCACCGGAGTAAATAAAACTCTTATCATCAAAATAAAATGTGAAATTGTATAATGAGGTTTCTATATCTATCTTTTTGCATTCGGTTTTTGCTATTGCAACGACTTCATTTAAATGCTTTATGATTTTTGTTTCATTTAAATCGATTAGATTTTTAAATTCAACTTTATCTTCTCTTTCATTTTTTTCACAAAGCGATGAAATTAAATTTAGCTTAAAGATAACACCCGAATAGAAATTATCATCCTGTTTTAATCCATCGTGTTTTTCAATTAGAACTATATTTAAGTAACCAGTCTGTTCTTCGTTTTTTATTTTTATTCCTTCGCCGCCATTTAAAATATCAAGAATTTTTTTTCTACTTTCTTCGAGAATTATAATAAGTGATTCGGCTTCATTATTTTTGAAAATTTTCCGCACGATATCTTTTAGTACTTCGATTTCATCTGGTGAAAAATAATCGATTTTTTTTTGTTTGATTAAAGCACTTAACTGTTCCGATAATTCGAGGTAATACGATTGAAATTTTGTTTGTTCTGGCTGGTTTAAAATTGTTTTTAGAAAATTGACAAGCAATAGAATCTTATATCTTACTGTAGCGGGTTTCCCAAGTTGCTCTTTAAGTTTTTGATATTTTAATTCGACATCGAATAAAACGGTTTTCATTTAGTTAATTTGAAATTAAACTTAAAGAATAAATATTCAGTTAATTACTTTCGTATAAAATTACTTCGTTTAAATCATCGACAGATTTTTTCTCCAAAGAAAACTTAAAATTATCCGAATCCAATATTTTGGAGTTCTTTATTTCTCTTGAATTTATAACTGCTATTTTCGTACTTTCATATGGTTTACCTTTTAGAAAACTGAATTTTGCTTTTAATGAATTTTCATCAACTACGTAAAATAATTTAACGTCATATTCATCAGAAATGTAATCTATCGCGCCCTGTTTATCCGTTAAATTAAATCTCGCAATTGGTAAATAAACAGTAAAATCCAAATTTTCAATAAAATTATCCGATGGTAAAATAATTTTACCTTCTTTATCGGAAATATAGTACTTTTCTACTCCTTCGAAACTCAATAAAGCATTCTTGACCTTATCCATATCATCGCATATTAAAAACAAAACGTACTCCCCTGTTTTGTTATCCCTAAGTACTCTCATCATTAAATATTTTTTAGCAGAGGTATAGGTATCTACATAAGTATAAGATGACGTTTTATCTTTTTTATGCATCGCTGCAAGTTTAATATTATTGTTGAGTTCAAGTTCTAACAAATTCGATGATTTCAACAGAAATATATTACTCTCCCTCTGTGGTTTAATTTCATTTTCTACAGAAATACTATTTCTATAGTCCGGAAGCTCTTTTATAAAATTGTGAAATTCTTTCATTTCTTCGTAATACTTGTTACACCTTTGGCATTCAATTAAGTGAATATTAATATTTATCAAATCCGTAGAATCTAAAATATCGGGATTTAATATATAAATATTTAAAATTTTATCTTCAATATGTTTTGTAAAATTACTCATAATTAACTTTAAACTAATTTTCTCAATAAATTAATTCACTTTTCCTATTTTCATACCTTCCCTACTCATATTTAAAATAGTCCGCATTTTTATAATATATTTCATCTTTTAGACGTCTTTTGTAAAATTGAGAGAGTATATTTATAAAATAAGTTTTTTCTAAAGCTTGACAAAATTGATTTTGCGTACAAACAATCTCTATTATAAATCTTGATACTTCAGGTATCATAAAATTTTTAAAATCTCTTGCAAACAATTCATTTAGCAATTCATCTTCGGGCATCATTGGAATACTGAAATCAAATACTTTAATTCCTTTTGCAAAAATATATTCTTTATCTCTAAATATTTTCACATCTATGTCATCTCTATTTCTATGCAAATAGCTATCGAATGATTTTTTTATTTTATAATAAATTTCTCCCTGTTCTTCACGAATTTCGGAAATTCTTTGTTGCCCCCTCGACCTGACAAGAACAACTAACATTGCCATTATTTCTTCATTTTGTAATTTTTCAATTTGTATTTTGTCAAAATAATTTTTTATTGAAAAATACATTCCGTCTTTTACGGCAAATAACTCAGCTACAATATCAAGCGACAATTCATCAACTGTGATTTTTTCTTTACCAAGTATTTCTTTTGAATATTTATTGGTTTTAAGATAAGAGAAAGAAATTGATTTGCATAAATATACAAATTCATCAATACAATCCGAATCAACTCCGTTTTTCAATATAGAAAGCAGCAGAGTTTTTATATTATCATTTATTTGCAAAAAAGTATTATTTGGAGTTGGAATAAAATAGCAAATAAATTTCGAATAAAAAATCAATTAAATAAACGGTAGAATTTGAGCAAATTTAATAGAGATTTTTTTCTTCAATGTATCTTCGGTTTGAAATCGTTAATTTTGCCACTAATGAATAAATCGGATGAAAGAATAATATCGCACTCAGAAGGAAACACGATTTCTACCGGTAAAGAATACGCAAAGACCATTTTACCCGGAGAAATAATCGGGCTAAAAGGTAACCTTGGCTCCGGTAAAACCCAATTCGTAAAAGGTGTAGGTGAATATTTTCGGGTACAAGATATTATTAACAGTCCGACATTCCTGATTGTTAACCAGTATTCAGGAATTGACCCGAAGACAAAAAATGGAATTACGATAAATCATTTTGATTTATACAGGTTGCGTTACAAAGAAGAACTTGAAACAATCGGGTTTACAGATTATATAAACAATAATTCGATTTGTATTATAGAGTGGTGTGAACTTGCAAAAGAATATCTCTCCGATAGTTTCAAAGAAGTAATTTTTGATTTCGGAGAAAAGGAAAACGAAAGAATTATTGTTTTTAACAAAAAATAGGAATTTTGAACATATTATTATTAGAATCCTCGTCAAAAAATATTGAGTTTGCCTTTAGCAAATCAGATAAAATAGCTATATTAAAAAAATTGGATAGTGATTATAATGCAGATTCGTTAATTTATATAATTAAACAGGAATTTGAATCTTCTAATATAGATTTATCCTGTTTGGACGTAGTTAGCATCTCAAACGGTCCGGGTTCTTTTACAGGATTAAGGATAAGTTCCGCTATAGCAAAAGGAATATGTTTTGGTATTGGATGTAAATTAATAGAAATCCCTACCCTGGATATAATTGCAGGGAAATATAACGGGCAGCCAACAAAAAAAATAATTACCGCCTTGGTTTTTTCAAATTCTAAAACCAATGAATTTTATGCTGCCGATTATAGCATTAAGAATAATAGCATAATAAAAATATCCGATTATTACATAAAAAAAGCAGAAGAATTCGATGCGGAAAACAGAATTTTTCTGATAAATGATGATGATAGTTTGAAATCGTATAGTTTTGAAGTTACTAAATTATCAGGAATATCAAATATTTATTCTCAATTAGCTTTAACAAATAAATGTATAAGAGAGAATAAGTATTCGGATTACAAAACATCTGAACCGTTTTATATGAAAAATTTTGTTCCGGTAAAACAGTAACTTGTAAATTAACAATTAACAAAAATTAAATTTTTATTATGGCTTGGTTTAAACGCTCAAAAGAAAATATTTCGACAAGTACTCCCAAAAAAGATGTTCCCGACGGAATGTGGGTAAAATGCGAAGAATGCGGAGAAATGATACACAAAAAACAATGGGAAATCAATAAATACGTATGCCCAAAATGTAATTTTCATTTCAGAATCGGGAGCGAAGAATATTTCAGTATTTTGTTCGATGAAGGTACATTCAAAGAACTGGATAAAAAAATACGCTCGGTTGACCCACTTAAATTCGTAGACTCAAAACCATACGATAAAAGAATCGAAGAGACTATGAAAAAAACGAACCTGTATGATGCAATAAGAACCGGCATGGGTGAAATAAATTCCGTTCCGGCTGTAATTTGCTGTATGGATTTTAAATTTATCGGCGGCAGTATGGGTAGTGTTCTCGGCGAAAAGATTGCAAGAGCAATAGACAAATGCATAAAAACAAGAACTTCATTTATTATTATCTCTGCAAGCGGTGGTGCAAGAATGATGGAAGGTGGAATCTCACTTATGCAGATCCCTAAAACAAGTTCAAGACTCGCTAAACTTGCAGAAGAAAAAATT
>JBAZEQ010000149.1:0-3169 GCA_041653855.1 Ignavibacteria bacterium
ATTTTAACATGCCTTTTGTTCAATAACTCATTAATAGAGATTGGAACTTCTGTTGTCGAGAATTTATAAATATCTCGTGCCTTCATAGATAAATAACTTTCTTTCTTTTGTTTTATACATACTCCGGAATTATACGCTATTAAACTGTCAGCTCTTTTTCCGTCTGAATATAGTTGAAAATCAAGAACCCCATATTCATCCTTACATTGGCTAACAAGAATAGCACTTGCGGCATCTCCGAACAATGCTGCTGTATTTTTTTCATCATAGTTAATTATCTTTGAATATTCATCTGCCATTACTAAAACAGCGTTCTTTGCCATATTAAGCTTAAGAAAATTTCCTACTATCGGCAATGAATATACGAACCCTGAACACCCAAGATTAATATCAAAGCAAATACATTCTCTTTTTAAATTCAGCATACTATGTAGTAAGCTGGAAACCATAGGAAGCCTGTAATCCGGATTTTGCGTACAAACAATCAAAATGTCTATTTCGTTTTCTGTAACTTTCCCACTTTTTAAAATTTTTGAAACAGCATTGAAAGCCAACACAGAGGTTGGCTCATTCTCCGATGATATATGTCGCTCCTTTATTCCAACTCTGGATTCTATAAATTCACTACTGATATTCCATTTTACCGATAGAGCATCATTGTCTAAAATTTTGTCAGGCAAAAAATATTCTACTGCTTTTATATAATAATTCAAAGTTTTTTATTATTCTTTTTCCAAAATTGCAACACCAAAACCTGTTTTTCCATAACCGTTGCCGTTATAAAACAAATATCGTTCTCCTTTGTAATCAAACACAAACGGATAACAAATCATTTCATTATCCCATCCCTCTTTGGAAACGTTGAGACCTACTTCTTTATCTTTTCTTTTCCAATTTATTCCATCTCTTGATTCGGCATATCCGATTCTATAAAACCTTCCTCTATACGAATACCACATTTTATATAATCCATTGTCATTTAATACAAATGGTCTCGAGAACGCATATTCCTTCGGTGACACACTTTTAATAACTGCTTTTTCGTTTCTTGTCCAGTTAATTCCATCCTTAGATTCTGCATATTTAATTACATGATACATATCTTTGTGTCTTTTTCCCCAGCGTAAATTTGAGCCATACCACATCCTGAACAAGTTTTTTTCTTTTAATACATAAGGATAAGACAATGTATAAGGGTCAAAAGCGTTTCTGTCCATTATAGGAGATTGAGAATATTTTGTAAAATTTCCTTTAATCTTATCACAAATAGCTAATCCAATACTGTTTCTCCATGGCACTGTTACACCTAAATTCCACCCCATATAATATAAATATTTTTTACCTGAAAAATTTACTATGCAGGATAAAGTTACACCACTATCATCAAATAATCCTTTTTCTCCAAAACTTAGAATTGGCTCTCTTGTTAGGTTTACAATTTTAAAATTTCTCTTGAAATCAATATCTACAGCCCCAATACTTGACTTATTACTAATATTTCTTGTTGTAAAATAAACACGGACAATGTCTCCATTTAACGATTCTGCAACAACATTGGAAGCATGAGAATACATCCATTTATTTATTACGGTTGGGCAAAATAAGTTACCAATCTTTTTCCATTTCATTAGATTCTTCTCAATTCATTACTTTTAAGCTTGCTCGCTTTTGTTCTTTCGGGAATATAAACCTCATACTCTTTTGTATCTTTCATAATTAAAGAACCTGCCCCGATAACCGTACCTTTTGCAATTTTTACGTGGTCTCTTATTGTTGAGTTTACCCCTATAAAACAGTTTGATTCCATTTTTACACCTCCGGAAATTACAATGTGAGAGGACAAAAAACAGTTGTTTTCTATTACCGAATGATGGCCAATATGATTTCCACTCCACAATGTATTATTATTACCAATTTTAACAAAAGGTTGAATAACATTGTTTTCGAGTATAAAACAATTTTCTCCTAAAATTACATTATCAAAGACTACCGCTTTAGGGCTGATATAAGAAATTAATTTTACCCCCTTTTTTTTGCTTCTTTATATTTTTCTTCCCGTAGTATATTTAGATTATTATAGCTTAGAGCTATAAACATTCTATACTTATCCGGTGAAAATCTTTTTTCAATGTTTTCAAATTCAACGATAGGAATACTGCTAATTTTTTCCTCTTTTATGTAATTTGAGTCGACCGTATACGCTTCAACTTTCATATTGTAATCTTTTCTTAAATAATATTCAGCAAGTTCACCTATCAATCCTGTTCCAAAAATTAATATTTTTTCTATCATAATATTATTTTTTAATTAAAATAGAAAATTCATATAAGTTATAATCGTGCAAAAGAGATACGTTTCTTGAAAAATTCCTTTTGCAAAAATCGAAAAAGAAACACGGATCAGCATAAAATAAATCGTCTCTCATATGTTCTTCATTACAGTAATTCGAGAGTAAATTGAAGGAGAAACCATTTTCACTCTTTTCGTTCATATATTTTAGTGTTTCCAAAATATAATTTTTCCATTCATCATCATTATAATTCATTTTCACATTAAATATCCCGCTTGCCAAAGTATAATCGGAAGGGGAAATTTCTATCGGGCTATTAATTAAATTAAAACTTTTGTTTTCTGCGGTTCCATAAGTCTCCATTGCGACTGAAATCATATCTTCCGATAAATCAAACCCCTTATATTCAAAATCGTTGCAAACACTATTTATAAGTTCAAATAATTTTCCGTAACCGCAACCTAAATCATTTACAGAAAAATGAATGTTAAAATTAATCACTTCCATAAGTTTCTTTAATCTTATTAATTGCGATTCTTCGTCTTTCCAGTCGACTCCTTTCGGCACATTGCCAAATTTCTTTATCTTGTCTGAATAATAGCTTGCAATATCACATAATAATTTTTTATTCATAAATCTTCTTTATTATTGCTCGCGGTCTGTCTTTTACTTCGATAAATATTTTAGATAAATATAATCCAATAAAACCGATACACAAAATAATAATTCCTCCTAATAACCAAATAGAAGCTATTACTGATGTCCAACCTTCCAGAAAGCCAAAAAACAGTCTTCTAAAAATCAGGTATGCCGTAACAATAAGGGCAAAAGACGATACAAATAACCCGAAATAAAAAATCAATAGCAATGGTTTGTACG
>JBAZEQ010000149.1:3179-6903 GCA_041653855.1 Ignavibacteria bacterium
TAGCGATAAATTTATTTTCTTAAAAAAATTATAAGTCGTATTACCCTTGTTCTTTTTTTCTACCGGTATTTCTATTTTATTGTATCCTGTTAATTCTGAAACTCCCGCAAATACGATTTCATTTTCACCGAACTCTAATAGACTATTAACATACCTCCCGGTCATCAATCGTGCTAAAATTAAATTTTTCGGAATCTTGGTTTCTGATAAAAAATTATAAATTGTAAAAAACAAACTACCGCTAATTCTTTCGAAGTATCCCCCCTTTCTCATCTTTTGAGCCCCATATACTACATCTATATCCTGAATAGAATTAATTTTATCCCAAAAAATTGAAAGCCATTCAGGCTTTTCTTCCAAATCTACATCAAGAAGAAATATATAATCTCCTGTTGATTTCTTTAGACCCGCCATAATTGCTTTATGGTGTCCGAAATTCCTCGATAAATCAATAACGATAACACAGTTGTCAATTCGTTTCACCTCTAATGACTTGCACAACGAATTATCTTTAGAACCATCGTTGACAAAAATAATTTCATAATCATTGGTAATCTTTCGAATTTCTTTAACTGTTCGATTATAAAATTCTTCAATGAATTTTTCGGAATTATATAAGGTTGTTACAACGGATAATTTCATTTTAAAAACTGTTCATATAATTTTTAAATTCAATTCCGGTATTAAAAATTAAATCTATAATACTAACATAGTGTGAAAACGGAGGATACAATTGTTCATATTCTTTGTATCCGTCATAAGACATCCATTTTAGCGTAATTTCAGCTCCTTCGAACAAACTACTTTCTATATAATTTTTAGCTGCGGGACCCGAGATATATTCGGTTGCACCTACTTGCTTGCATAAATCAACTAATCTTTCTGTTTTATCACCTCGAAGAATATAATTACTTGAAAAGGTTAGTTTTGTTTTTATGTTTAATATTTTATTTGTTTCTGTAATAAATCTGTAATTTATCTCCGATAAATATTCGGTTTTCAACGAATTATAAATATCCTCGAATAAATCTTTGTATTCTTTGTAAAATTTTGCCTTAGCATAACTATGTGCAATAATTTTCCAATGTTCTTTTCCCCAGTTTTTATTGGAAATTTTTGTGTCTTTTATCTTCTGAGAGACTTTTCCTTTTACATCAATCGGAATTGAAAGCCAAAATAATCCGTTATTTGTTTTAATCCGGTTTCTATTTCTCCAATCCCTTTTTGTATATTGCATATCGTCATATATAATAAACTCATCTACCGAATTAATTAAATCAAAATATCCTTTCCATGGAATATAATTCGATTGTAATATTGCTATTCTTTTAGACACTCAATTAATTTAAAAATTTTCCTTTTTTCTTCCTATTCATTAATTTTTTCATAAGATACATATTTTTAATGAGAATTATTTTATATTTTGAAAATAAATCGGTTTTATGATTGAAAATTTTAAATCAGACAAAGAACTAAATATTGCGATAAATATTTTTACAGATGCTTTTGTAAACGATACTCTTTTTCTTTTTTCTTTTCCCGATGAAAAGCAAAGAAGAATACTTACCCGCATAATGTACGAGTTTGTGATTTATGATATTGTACCTCTTATGAATTTAAAACTAAAAGGTCTTTTCATAAAAAACAAACTTGTCTCCGTCTGCACCTACACTACTCCCGAAAGCAAAACAGTGTGGACAAATAAACTCGAAAAAGCCGTAAATAATATGCGGGAAAAAGCCGACGACAAATCGATAAGTTTAATAGGTGAGTACTCGATGAAAAGCAGAATACACAAAATAGAAAAACCTCATTTTTATTTTAACGAACTCGCCGTATCACCCGCAGAGCAGGGGAAAGGATACGGAAAAAAAATGTTCGAGTACATCGAGGCACAATGCCTCAAACATCCCACAGCACAAGGAATTTACCTTGACACCCCGAACCCCAAAAACGTAAAAATCTATAAACACCTTGGCTACAAAGTGGTCAGTAAATTTAAATTTTACGAATTGACAGGGTACATTATGTATAAAGATATTAAGTAAAATCTTTTTGCACTGCATTTTTATTTTATTATCGGAAATTTTGTATAATAAATTTATTCTATGAATAATTACGACGTAATTATTGCCGGGGCGGGGATTGTAGGACTTGCGACTACTTATAAATTAATCGAGAAAAAACCCGGTCTCAAAATTTGCGTAATAGAAAAAGAAGATTCCGTTTCCAAACATCAAACCGGAAATAATAGCGGGGTTATACATTCCGGTATATATTATAAACCCGGGAGTCTGAAAGCGACTAATTGCAGACGCGGATATAAGATGCTTCTTGACTTCTGCGACGAGAATGGAATACCTTACGATATCTGCGGAAAAGTAATCGTGGCAACGAACGAAGAAGAAATACCAAGACTTGATAATCTCTTTGAACACGGACAGCAAAATGGTTTGCAGGGATTAAAGGAATTATCCTCAGAAGAAGTAAAAGAAATCGAACCGTATGTAAATGCGGTTAAAGGAATCCGTGTACCCGAAACAGGAATTATAGATTATTTATCTGTATCAGAAAAACTAACTGAACTGATTAAGGAAAAAGGAGTAGAAATATTTTTCAACGAAAAACTTAAACAAATTATTGATAATAATTCCGTTTCACATTTCACGTCTCACGTTTCGCAATCTTATATAGAAATATTAACGGATAAAGACAATTACTCTTGTAAACTCCTCATCACCTGTTGTGGTTTGCAATCCGATAGAGTGGCAAAACTGAACAACAAAAATCTTAACGTAAAAATTATTCCTTTCCGCGGCGAGTATTATACGATAAAAAAAGAAAGAAGGAACTTAGTAAAAAATTTAATCTATCCCGTACCCGACCCACAGTTTCCTTTTCTCGGGGTTCACTTTACAAGAATGCTCAATGGAAAAGTAGAAGCCGGACCGAATGCAGTATTTGCATTTATGCGTGAAGGTTACAAAAAAACCGATATTGATTTTAGTGATTTAGCCGATAGCCTTTTCTGGAAAGGATTTTTAAGTGTAGCTTTAAAATATTGGAAAGTAGGAAAAGGGGAGTTTTACCGCTCTTACTACAAACCCGCTTTTGTAAAGGCGTTACAAAAACTTTTACCCGATATTCAAGCTGATGATTTGGAAGTAGGTGGAGCAGGAATAAGGGCACAGGCTTGCGATATAAAAGGAAACCTTGTTGATGATTTTTTATTTGTAGAAAATGAAAAAGTTATTCACGTCTGCAATGCCCCCTCTCCGGCGGCAACATCCTCGCTTTCGATAGGGGATACGATTGCAGAGAAGGTGATTTCTAAAATGTAAAAAATAATCTGCCACAGAGAGCACAGAGAAAAAATTCAAAATCCATATACAATAAATCCACCGTCAACTGCGATGTTTTGTCCGGTTACATAAGATGCGGCAGACATACAGAGAAACGCAACTACGGAAGCAACTTCATCAGGATTTCCGACACGCTTCATCGGAGTTCTTCTGATAATCTGGTTGTAATAAGTTTCTTTGCTAAGGACACCGCTTGTTAAGGGAGTCCTGATATACCACGGGGAAACAGCGTTTACCCTGATTTTATCTTTTGCCCATTCACTGCTAAGATTTTTTGTAAGCTGTATTATTGCTGCTTTTGTCATTGCGTAAGGGGAGCCGGTTCTCATCGAAGTCATTCCTGCAACCGATGCCACGTTTAC
>JBAZEQ010000150.1:0-6902 GCA_041653855.1 Ignavibacteria bacterium
GAATCTGCCTGAGGCATCCTGACTATCGGACTGAATGCCAAAGCATTGTCCTGTGCTTTAATATAAATACATTTATTACCGGTTACCAAACCGCTGTCCCGGGTTAAAGTCATAATATTAATATTCCCGGGTAATGGTTTGAAATTCAATGTGTCGTTAATCGAATACCAGTATTTTACAATTGTATTGTCACCATCAGGGTCAGAACCAACCCACTTTACGGTTGCAATCGGGTATATTGTATCGGGTAACGATAGTGCAGGGTCAAATATCATAGATGGAGGAGAATTCACTACAGGGTATTTATTCGATGCAGGAGATGGGTCAATAATTCCTTTATCATCGACAGATGCAACCCACATTTTAAATGTACTATCCTGTCCTGCCAGAGAAAATATGAAAGTACTGTCATTTTGTGTTGTGTATCCCCAGTTTAATGAATCAAATGAAATCCGAAAACCGACAACATAACCATTAGGACTATCACCCCACCATGAAATTTTCTTTACTGTTTTTCCGGGAGCGAGTGTATCACCCGGCATAGAAAAAACAGATAAATAAGTTTCGGGTGGAAGATGTCCATTTGGTCCTGTCGCAGGGTCAGTGCAAGAATTTAAGTACACAAAGCCAAAAACAATAAATATTAAAGAGAAAATATATTTAATCATATAGTTATGATAAATTACTTTATTTTTATTCTAATATTACATTAAAGAAATCAAACAAAAAAAATTGTCATACCTGCACGCTCTTGACAGGTTATCTCTTTTACTTGCGACCCCTGCCTAAAACTGCAGGGGTGACAAGAGAAAGAAAACCTATTTAACGAGCAACATTTTCTTCGTATCAGCAAACCTTGTTCCGTCCCTTCCATCAGCAGCCATACGAACAAAATAAACACCACTTGCAAATTCAGAACCGTTGAAATCAATAAGAAAACTTCCTGCATTCATATTTTCATTTGCTAAAGTTTGTATCTGTCTGCCGAGTACATCATATACTTTTATAGTTACCTTAGAATACATCGGAAGTGTAAAACCAATCCGGGTAACAGGATTAAACGGATTCGGATAATTTTGATTTAGTTTAAATGATTTAACTATACCTTCAATTTTCTTAATACCTACAGGTTGAATGGTACCAAAATCCTCATTGGTTCTCGGGCAAATTTTATAATTACTATAGGCATAATATAAAATTCCCTGAATAAATGAAATCGAATCATTTTGAGTTAGCAACGTTTTTCCTGCGGTTACTCCATCCCAGTTGTTTGTAAATGTATGGCGAGCACCCGGAAGCTGAATTCTTGCCTCAATATTAGAATTATCTATAACTGTAAATTCTCCGAAGTTTCTTCTGAAAGTTGAGTCTCTGTATGGTTCGTGAGAGAAACAAGCCACACCTCTATTTGCCTGAATACAAGTAATCCAGACCGGTGTATTTAATCTCACAAGAACACTTTCCCATTTCTTAATAGTTGTATCGCCGCCGGTTTTATAATTTGCTAAAACCGAAGCGGGTAAAATCTCTGCGGCAGGTAATGGGTTACCTGAGGATAATATCTGAACATCAGATGGAACCGTAGTCATTATTTCATTCATACCGAAATTATATGTAACAGTACCTTTAACTCTTACTCTTTGCCCTTTTTGTAATGCATCTGTAGGTAAGCCTGCAATCCATATACCGCTGAATGGTCCTGTACCGTTTTGAATAATCACTCTTGCTGGATTAGTAACGGGACCTCCGAGACAAGCAGAGCCGCAAGCATAGTTGAAAAAATCATTTGTATCGGCTGTAACTATTCCCTCTATACCTCTTACAATTGCATTTTCATAACCTGAGTGCCCACCGTTATTCGGGCAGTACTGTACTTCCTGTATGGATAACGAATCCGATGCTTTTACAACATAAAATAATTTCGATATCGATGTATCTGCCGGTAATAATCTTGTTAGACCTGTTGTATTAGTTGCACTGAAATAGTATTCCACAAGGTTATTCAAAGTTGTTGGGGGAAGTTTTGTTACATATATATTTCCTCCAGCCAAATACATTGATTTGTTCGTGAAAGCACCTCCGTTTATTCTATAATATACACTTGCATTAGTAATTGTCGTAGTACTCTGAATAGTTACATTAACAGTTACACTATCTGCCGGAGTAGGAACACCTGGAGATTTATTCGGACCCGATAGTTGCGGGGGTGAACCACCCAAACTTAAATCATTAGGATAAATGGGGACAATTACGTAAGGTAATTGATCACCGAATATTCCTTCATTATTAGCATTTATAATTACACCTTTTATATAATTTACATATGTTCCCTGTGTTGGAACGGTCCACGGTCTTAAAGTATCCTGAGATGGCGAAGGTGATGTAGAAAAGAAATTCGAAAAATCTCTTACATACAACTTATTTCCGTTAGCATCAACGATGCTAAACGGTTGCCTGTTTGCAGTACCCGGTCCTACTAATACATCTCTGAATTCTACATACATACCTTCATATTTTTCTCCGTCAACATAATTAATTAAACCTCCGGGATTCGGATAATCACCAGTAGCAAAATCGGTTATATTCACAAGTTTGGGAACCGGTCTGCTACCACCAAGCGAATTAATCGTGATAGGACCGGAAACATCTAATGCAATTTGTGTAAGATAACCTGATTTACTTCTATCAAGCCCTGTTACAGCAGTTGACCAAAATTCCTGTACAATTCCATTTAGCGTAACAATATTTCCCGTATCTACATTTTGAATAAAAGTATTATTAATTCTATCACCTTGTCTAATTACAATTCCGCCGAACAATCCATTTGCAGTATCCTGAGCATAGCATGTCCAGCTATTGGTTCCTCTCAATAATGAATGATAAACACCGCCAATAGACACCTGTGGAGGTGCAACAATTCTACATGTTATTTGAACAGAATCTCCATTTCTCGATGACCAGTCTTTTCCATATAATAGAGAATCATTAGACACTGTTTGAATTTGTTGTAAAGATACAACATACCAGGTCAGAATATTTGCTACTACTACATAGGAAAAAAATCCAAATAGCAGTATCAACGGTAAATATTTAACCTTTTTTTTCATAATATTATATTTGATTTTTTAAATATGGTTGTTATTTATTTTACAATTAGAAATTTTCCTTTTTTTATTTCCCCTGATACAGCATCTTTTACTGTAAAGAGATATAAACCGGTTGCAATTGCCTGATTTTCTTTTGAAATTAAATCCCACGCATGCTCACCACCAGCAAATTTCTGCGTACCATCCGCATATGTTTTAAACCATTGAATATCACTACCGTTATATGTATTTGCATCGTGATGTAAAGTTTGTACAAGGTCACCTGCTAATGTCCATATATTAATATCGCATTTTGAAGGAAGATTGAAGAAATATATTTTTCTAAGCACTTCTTTCTGAGTACCCAAACCATCCCATATAGCATTTCCGTAATATGGGTTGGGATAGACCCCTATTTCTGTATCGGCATCGTCTTTTGGGGAAGTACCGACAGTTAACCTTTTTAGATTTGAAAGTAAACTACTTTCAAGAGATTCAAGTGATTGTGCGGGGTCACCTTTATCATAAGATGTAACCGAATATATATACTGAAATCCGTTTAACTGATTTGGAAATTCAAATCTGTACCAGTATTTATTCGTATCGCCGGAAAACATTTTAGGATTTGTATCACTATATTTAATAAATTTGAATCCGGTATTATTTCCATATGCATTACAGCAGGAATCAAAATCACCCATAAGCTTTAATGCGGTTGTTAAATCAAGATTATTAGTCAAATCGGCACCTGCATTCGTCCTGTAAATTCTATAACCTTCGAAATCCTTTTTGCCTGATATTGGGTCAATCGAGTTTTCAGCATTATTGGTCCACCATAAAGTAACTTTATGCTCACCGATTTCTGTTTTTGTAATGGGTATATCGGGAGGAGATGGAAGTTTATAATCATTATCATAAGCCCGCTGTGCCCATCCGGCATTTTTATAAAGTAATTCTTTTTGAAATTCAGTATCGTTTTTGGCAGGGTCAGTACCGTTTTTCTTTGCACATATAACGGAAAAAACCACGTTTATAGTATCAAGTTGATATCTTAATGATAAAGGTGTTCCGTCAGTCTTTTTATAAGGACCATAAGAAATTAATGTAACCCTATTTGCAGGATGAGTTCTTAAATAATTTATTCTGTTTGTATCTATTGGTGTTCCCGGAGCAAGAAAACCCTTCATTTTACTATATTTCGCAGGGTCATCAGTAGGTGAAAAGTAATAAGGGTCACCTGTATTCTTAAATTGCCAAATTGTAAATTTCGACTTTAAAGTGTCAGTTGAAAATTTCGGACTTACACCGAGTAATTTAATTCCGCAATAATTATCTGTAAAACCAACATCACCATCATAATCATAAGTGTATTCCATTCTCATTGAATCTATATACCCAGCTGCTCCGTGTGAATAATAAGATGTACCAACACCCGAACAACCCGGAGAAATGTTTTGATTCCTGACAACACAATCTTTCCACAATCCGACATAAATGCTATCTATGGGAGAGGTATCATTATTATATCCAATATTCACAATTTTGTAATTTAGAATTACAAAGGAATTAGCAAAATTCAGATTATACGAATACGATTCAAGAATCACTTTTATACCCACCGGAGTATGATTTTGCATTCCGGTATTTATCGTATCGAAAAATTCACAAATAAAATCCTGATGTGAAATAGCTTTCGGGTCATAAAACGGAGAAGTAATTAGAGATGACCTCTCGAGAATCACAGAGCCGGGAGCATTTGTAAATTCAAAACCTTCTTGCTTATTTGCGTTGGATACATCAATAGCCCCTGTTGTAACCCTGATTTGCCCGTTTTTTACTCCGCCAAACCAAAGTCCTCCAAGCCATAGATTTTCTATACCGGAACCCTTAGGGTACATACAAGACGGTTGAGTACCACAGTAACCTTTTCCAATAGTCCCGTAATTAGTAACAGTCATTTGAATGTTACCTACGTTTGTATATTTATTATTAATATCATCTTGAATATCGTTTGGCTTTGTATAAACATTTGATTCGAAAAGACATAAAACCAAAAAGAATAAAATAAGAATTACCGAAAAGGAACCTATTGTCCTTCTCATGAAAGGATTTAATTTTTTTATCATATAACCTTTTTTCATATTTTTTGGATTTATAATTTAAACTTATTTTTACTTAATTTCTACGCCTTATTTTGTCTAAAATTATGATAATTATTTTAAAATATTAATTAATGATAATTTTTTTTATCTTGTATAATATATAAGTTTTTACAAAATGAATTCCATATAATTATTCAAGTAAAAATAGGAATTTAAAATTATAATTTGAATATTATTTTTTAAATTTTTGTAAATTTTTAGATAGAAAACTAATACAGGTTATTGAATTTGAAATTAAGGTATTTACTAAAAGAATCATTAAGAGGTTTTAATTCTGCCAAGCTATCAACAATAGCTTCCGTAATTACAATTACATTATCACTAATTTTAATTGCATTATATTTTACTTTATCAATAAATTCTAATAAGTTATTAAAATCCATAAAAGATAAAGTAGAAATAGAAGTATTTATCGACGATAACCTATCTCAGGACGAAATCGGTGGAATAAAAGAAAAAATAAGGGCAATTGGCGGAGTTAAGCAAATTACTTTCGTTTCAAAAGATGAAGCCGCAAAAATATTCGAAAAAGAATACGGAAAGGAAATGCTCGAACTGTTCGAATCAAATCCCCTACCCGCATCATTTAAAATCGGTCTTTATGATGAATATAAATCGCTCGATAGAATAGATAAAATTAAAAACCAGTTATCATCGATTCAAAATATCAACGATATTATATTTCCCGAAAAAAATCTGGAGTTAATTGAAAAAAATACATCGGGATTTTTATATATAAACCTTGTGTTTTTGATTATAATTACTTTGTCGTCAGTTTTCCTCGTATCGAATACAATACGGCTGGTAATTTCATCCCGAAAAAAAATAATCAAAACATTTAAATTGCTCGGTGCTACCAATTCTTTTATTATGACTCCATTTATAATTGAAGGATTTTTACAGGGATTATTCGGAGGCATTTTTGCTTCGGTAATTCTGTACATTTTATTGTTAATATATAGTTCAAGATTTAATCAGAATGAAATAAAACTGGATTTTTTAGGATTAGAATATCTCGGATATTTGATATTAATTGGTATAGTACTTGGAGTATCCGGCAGTGCGTTTTCTGTAAAAAGATTTTTAAAAGCACATATTAATTAATAATTATGTTAAAAATAGGTGATAAAGCTCCCGAATTCAAATTAACTGCCGATGACGGGAAGACTTATTCATTAAAAGATTTTAAAGGTAAGAAGATTATTCTTTATTTCTATCCGAAAGATATGACCTCGGGATGTACAGCAGAAGCCTGCGATTTCAGGGATAATATAAAACTTTTTCAAAAGAAAAAATCAGTTGTTATCGGTGTAAGTAAAGACAGCACAGATTCACATAAAAAATTTAAAACAAAATATGAACTACCGTTTACATTGCTTTCCGACGAGAATATGGAGATGCTAAAAGAATATGGTGTATGGAAAGAAAAAAGTATGTACGGAAGAAAATATATGGGAATAGAAAGAACAACATTTGTAATCGATGAAAAAGGAATAATAAAAGAAATTTACAACAAAGTAAAAGTTAAAGGTCACATAGAAGAAATTTTAAAAATAATATAGTATATGAGCGAAGTAGTAATAAACAGAGTAACAAATGAAGCTGATAAAATTAAATTTATTAAGTTTCCGTGGAAAATTCACAAAGGAAATCC
>JBAZEQ010000151.1:0-6893 GCA_041653855.1 Ignavibacteria bacterium
TGGTCTTCCACAAGAACTCTTCTAAGCAACGTAACAAACATTATTCCAAGCAATCCTGCTACCGCTAAAATTATTGTAGAAATTATATAATGTGAAGTAGAATAAAACGGGTCCCATATTGAAGAAATAAAAAATGCAGGAAGTACGAAGATTGCACCGGATGCAATATTTCCCCCGATTGAGCCAACCGTCCTTGCGGCATTCTCTTCCAGTATTGAACCTTTGAGTGCCTTCAGCACTGCCATTCCTATAACTGCGGTCGTATATGTTGCCGCAATAGTCATTCCTGCTTTAAGCCCAAGGTAAGCATTTGCCGCTCCCATCAACATTGCCATAATGGCTCCGAGAAATACAGCACGAAATGTAAATTCTTTCATTTGTATATTTGCCGGTACAAAAGGTATGAAGTTTTTTGTTTCTGACATTTATTCTCCGATATATTTTTTAGTAAGTTTAATTTATTTTTATTGATTTATATTCCAGAATATTTTTCCATCGAGGCAATTCAGTTCAATGGTTTTAGGTATACGGGTTTCGTTTTCAGGGATTCCGAGTGTTTTATAGTTATCGAAATCCGGGCTGAAGGGAATTGTAAAACATTCCTGAACTTTTAACATAGAGTATTTTATTTTCCCTTCCCAATCCTCGTCTTTATTTATCAATCCTTCGAGCTGATGCTCGAATTTATTATCGAATTTAAGTGTACATCTTCCGACATCTCTTTCACCATAGTTAAATAACCTGACTGTAAAAACGTCTTTGTTGCCAATCGGTTTTTCGATTGCAAGTTCGAGTTTTATTTTAATACTGTCTGCATTCGATTGCGGTTTTATTTCTTTGAACTCCTTACCGCAGGAAAATGAAACAAGAAGAGAAAGGAAAACTAAAATTTTTAAGTATTTCATATTTATATTTATTAGTATTTGACTTGTATTTAAAATCACTGTTTCCAAGTTTTTAATATATTTAAATTAAAAATTTATTAAAACTTAATTCAGTGCATATTAAAAAGTATCCTTACGAAAAATATTTAATAGAAAAATCATCGGAGTTAATAAATAAGTTAAGTGAAAAAAATATTCTTGCTGATATTATAGATGATTCTTTGAGAGAATATTCCATTAAAATAAAAGTCAATGATTTCGGAACGGTAAACTTATATTACAAACCCACTCAGAATACATATACGATTACGTTACAAGATATAAAAAACAAAGATAAATCTCAACAAATTCAGAACTTTTGGAATGAACTTAACGGGATTTACGAGGAAGAAGTTTATAAAAACAGCGAATATGAAATCGATGTGGACGGCTCATATCAAAAAGGCATTACATCTTACGGTGTAGTTATCAGAAAAGACGGAATGATTATTAAAGAAATTTCCGGTATCGTAGAAACCGGACAGGTAAAAGGTTCTCACCAGATAGCAGGGGAAATAAAAGCCGTAACAGAAGCTATTAACTGGTGCAGGAAAAATAGAATAATCGAAGTAACAATTTATTATGATTATAAAGGTCTCGAAAAATGGGCACGTGGGCAGTGGAAAGCAAAAAAATCTATCTCAAAAGATTATACGGATTTTATGAGAGCAGATGACACAAAAATTCGCTGGGTAAAAATAAAAAGTCATACCGGAAAAAAATGGAATGAGTATGCAGACAGGCTTGCTTCAAAAGCAATTGAAAAACATCTTCTATAACAATAAAAAAATAGCGAGAACTATTCATCCTCTTTGCTTGTTTTATAAAATAAAAAAATAATAGTTATTTCACATTTTATATGAATACATTAAAATTCAAAACAAATATTAAATGCAAAAATTGCGTTTCAACAGTTACACCTTATTTAGATGAGGACAACAAAATAAGCGAATGGAATGTTGATTTGGAAAATCCCGATAGAGTATTAACCGTAACGGGAAATGGAATCACAAACGAACATATTAAAGATACTCTTTTAAAAGCCGGATATAAAGCAGAACAAATTTCCTAAATAAATATTTATTAAAAATTCATAACAAAATCAGCTCCATAATTTTGTGGAGTAACTGATGGCATAAAAGAAAATTTTACTTTCTTATTTGAATAATGTTCTTTTTGCCTGTAAAATTCTACTGTGGTTTTCCCGCAAAAATACCCTATACAGGCACCAAGAAATACATCCGAAGCCCAGTGAGCATGCTCGAGCATTCTCGAAATCCCTACTATACCGGCAAATGTGTAAGAAAATATCGGAACAAAAGGAATGTCTTTATACTGTTCCGCAAAAACTGTTGCAACCGAAAATATCGTAGCAGTATGCCCCGAAGGGAAGGCATCGTATGATGCAACACTTCTTTTTTCTTTGTTTATAATCTGGTGTATCGGACCCCTCCATATTCCGCTCGGGTGTTTTGAATATTCGTAAGATGCTTCAGGTCTTTCCCGACCTGCAAGCAGTTTACCAAGCCTAATCCATAGACCGGAATTTAACATTGCTTCGAAAGCATACAGAGAGGTCTGAATTCCTTTTTTGCTTTTTGTAACATAACTTAAGCCTGCGAATACGGCAACAGTGTATAGACTATTTTCTGCTCCGAAATCTGTAATGAAATCTGTTATATCGTCGAAAGTACCCGTGCTATCCATAGTGTGCCTGACGATTTTATCGAGTTTTGCATCGAGTGCTATTAATCCTAAAGTGATTCCACTAATAGCTCCAATATACATCAATTCTTTTTTTCTGAATGCAAATAACTCCGTTGCCTGGTATTCAATAACCGCAAGAGAATTTGTTAAAATCATTTGAGGAGTATTTCTGTTAAAATGGCTTTCATGATTGGTAACAAAACTGCCATTATTATCAATCGCAAATTTTTTATTTTTTTGTGTTTTGTATCCCTTAAAATTAGATTGATTTAATAATGCATTTGAATAACTTGACGATTTAACTCTGAATCCACTATTATTCTTAATTGGTGCTGAGTTTTGTTCTTCCAACTGCGAAATTTTCCTTAACTTTATGTAAAAAGATTCACCTGTTACACTCTGTGAATAAGATATATTTGTGATTAATAATACAGAAAATAATAAGAGCAGTAAAAGTCCTTTTTGGTACATTGGTGAGCCTGTAAAGAATTTCATATTATTCAGCAATTTATAGGTTAATTTTTTAATTCTTATGAAATAGGAAACTTCAAATGATATGCCAAAAATAAAACTCTAATTTTGAGAAATTTAAAACAATTTATACTTCGTTTGTCTCATTGTGAGACGAAAGGTTCAATATTGTAAATATAAAAAAATATGTGGGAATTACAGAAACCCTAATTCGAGTTTTGCTTCTTCGCTCATTCTATCTAAACCCCAGGGCGGGTCAAAAGTAATTTCTACTCTTGCGTCGTTAATCATTGGATGTTCTTTAAGTTTTTCCTGAACTTCGATTGGGAGTGAACCGGCTACAGGACAGGCGGGAGAGGTTAGAGTCATTATTACAAGCACATCTCCATTTGCTGCAATCTTTACATCATATATCAAACCCAGGTCATAAATGTTTACGGGAATTTCCGGGTCATAACACATTTTCAGGACTTTTATAACCTCTTCTTTTAATTCATCAGGGTTTATTTCTTTTTTTTCTTCCTGAATTTTATCTGTATTTTGATTTTCAGTTTCCAACTCTATGTTTAATGTTAAATTTTAGATGTTAAATGTTAGATGAAAAAAGTCGTTTTCTGCTCTTTATTATTCATTAATCATTGATTTTGCGTTATCTTTCATATGTTTTATCATCGAAACCAATCCGTTTGCCCTGTTTGGTGAAAGATGTTCTTTCATACCGATTCTGTCTATAAATTCAAGCTTTGCATTTATAATGTCTTCAGGTTTTTGGTTAGATAAAACTCTTACCAACAAACCAACCAATCCTTTTGTTATTATTGCATCGCTGTCTGCTTCGTAAACAATATTTCCATTTTCAAATTTTGTGTTTAACCAGACCTGCGACTGACAGCCCGAAACTTTCCTATCGTCCGTTTTCAGGTTTTCGTCCATCGGGGGAAGATTTTTTCCAAGTTCTATTATATATTCATATTTATCCATCCATACATCGAATATGGAAAATTCTTCTACAATTTCTTCTTCAATTTTTTCTATGGTTTTATTCATAAAATTATTTTCTGCAACAAATTATAAAAGCATTTGAGATGCTCTTTGAATTCCTTTTACTAATAAGTCAATTTCTTCTTTCGTATTATAAAACGCAAATGATGCCCTAACTGTTCCGGGAATCTTAAAAAATTTCATTAATGGTTCTGTGCAGTGCACACCTGTTCTTACTGCAATACCAAGCTGGTCGAGTAATGTTCCGATATCGTAAGGATGAGATTTTCCCACAAGAAAAGAAATTACACTTGCTTTTTCATCGGCTGTTCCTATTATTCTCATATTCTCGAGTTCCATCAAAGATTTTGTTCCATATTCCAGTAATGAGCTTTCGTATTTAGCAATTTTTTCGATTCCTGTATCGGATACGTAATTTAGTGCAGATGCAAGTCCGATACTACCGGCAATATTGGGCGTTCCTGCTTCGAATTTGTATGGTAAATCATTATAAGTCGTTTTTTCAAATGTAACATTCTTTATCATATCACCTCCGCCCTGGTAAGGCGGCATTTCATCGAGGAATTTTTCTTTTCCGTAAAGTACTCCAATTCCTGTCGGACCATATATCTTATGTCCCGAAAAAGCAAAAAAATCACAGTCTAAATCCTGAACATCGATTTTAAGATGCTGGATAGCCTGTGCCCCGTCGAGCATTACAGGAATATTATTTGAGTGAGCAAGTTCAATAACTTTTTTTACCGGATTTATTGTTCCGAGCGAATTAGAAATATAGGCTACGGAAACAAGTTTTGTTTTATCTGAAATTAGTTTTTTAAATTCTTCAAAAACAATTTCTCCTTTTGAATTAATTGGAATTACTTTTAGTTTTGCTCCTGTTTTTTCACAGAGCATTTGCCACGGAACTATATTGGAGTGATGTTCAAGAGTTGATATAATAATCTCATCGTTAGCTTTTATATTCTGCATTCCGAAAGTATTGGTAATAAGATTAATTGCCTCGGTTGTTCCGCGAACAAAAATTATTTCTTCAACCTTTTTTGCATTGATGAAATTCTGTACTGTCTTTCTCGATGATTCATAAGCGTTTGTGGCTTTTTCACTAAGGAAGTGAACCCCCCTGTGTACATTACTGTTAATTTCGGAGTAATATTTTACAAGAGCATCTATTACAACATTTGGTTTTTGCGTAGTTGCGGCATTATCAAAGTATACAAGAGATTTTCCGTTTACTTTTGTCTGTAAAATCGGAAAATCTTGCCTGATTCTTTCAACATCAAAATTTAACATAACTTTTTAGTTAACTTTCCAGTTTATTGCTTAGCTTATTTTCGAGATATATTTTCAGTTCTTCAATTTTTATATCTTCGATTATTTCATTTGCAAAAGCATATAATAATAATTTTCTTCCTTCTTTCTCCCCGATTCCTCTTGCTTTCAAATAGAAAAGTTGTTCGTTATCAATCTGCCCTGTTGTTGCACCGTGACTGCATTTTACATCGTCAGCATAAATTTCAAGTTGTGGCTTTGAATTTATTACTGCATTATTGGATAACAAAATATTTTTGTTCATCTGGTATGCATTTGTTTTCTGTGCATCTTTCCTTACCATAATCTTTCCGTTAAAAACTCCATCCGCTTCATCATCTATTATACCTTTATAAAATTCATTACTGTGACAGTTTGGTGTTGCGTGGTCGGCAAGAGTATGATTATCCAAATGTTGTTTTCCCGTGATATAATATAATCCTTTGAAATTACACTCTATATTTTCACCGTTCAGATAGGAATAAAGATTATTTCTAATTACACTTCCGCCCCAGCTGATTGTAACAGAATTAAAGACACTGTTCTTTTCCTGAAAAACCTGTGTAGTACCTACGTGGTATGAATTTAATTCTTCATTCTGAATTTTGTAATATTGAATATTTGAATTTTCATCAGCATAAATTTCCGTTACTACATTTGAAAATGCATCATTTTCACCTATGGAATAATATTCTTCGATTATGTGTGCTTTGCTGTTTTTCTCCGCAATTATAAGATTTCGAGGTTGACCAATTACTTTAGATTTCCTCGAATCCAAAATATTTAAAATCGTTATAGGTTCATTCAGCTCTTCATTAGCAGGAATAAATATAAACGCTCCGTCTTCAGCCATAGCAGTATTCAACGCTGTAAATCCGTCTGCTTTGTAATCGGCATATTTTGCAAAATATTTTTCTGTTATATCAGTTTTGGTTTTAAATATTTCACTTAAATTCCCGATAAAAAGATTTTTGTTTTCTGAAATAATCTTTGAATGTTCATCCGAATATTCACCGTTAACCAGTACGATTAAATTTGTTTTTAATTTAGGTATAAGAAAACTCTTTAAAATATTTTTTTCGGTTTTTTGTTTTCCTTTTACAAATTCAAAATCATTATCAACGATAGATTTTATGTTTGTGAATCGCCAATCTTCCATTTTTTTGTTTGGAAAGCCGAATGTTTTAAAATATTCTTTTGCATTATCCCTGATATGATGCAATTCTGCGGATTCACCGGTAAAATTCTTTTCGATGCTTTTGTATTCTTTTAATATTTTTTCTCTTAAATCAGACATTTTAATTATTCATTATTAATTATTAATTACTCATTGGTTTTACCCAGTCATATCCCATTTCTTCGAGTTTTAAAGCAAGTTCTTTTCCACCGGAAGTTACTATTTGTCCATCGCTTAATACATGCACGTAGTCGGGAACTATGTAATTCAATAATCTCTGGTAGTGTGTTATAACGATAAAAGCA
>JBAZEQ010000152.1:0-6841 GCA_041653855.1 Ignavibacteria bacterium
GATTATTCATCATAAAAACCGGAGAGTTAAATCTTCGTAATATCAAAAATCAGGTTAAGTTTGGTAATCTTAAATAAATTCATAATTTTTTCCTGCGGATTTAGTATTTTAAAAATACCATTCGCACTTTTTACGCGTTTCATACATCCAATTAAGATTCCCAATCCTGAACTATTGATTACCAAAACATTTTTTAAATCTATTATTATATTAATGTTGCCCGAACTTATTTCTTTTTCTATTAAGTCCTTTAATTCATTAAGATTTGAAAGCCCGATTTCGGAATCGGTCAATTCAAAAATAATGAAATCGGTTGAATCGAGTTTAATATTTGATTTTTTTGTTTCCACTTTAATTATTTTTTTTGAAAATGGAGCAAAGAAATAAAGGATATAGAAAACCGGAGTTTTCTATATCCTTTGAAAATTATTTTCTAATTAATTTATTTTCTTTTTTAAGAGCACGATGTTTCCAATCAACTACGATAGAGCTCGATACAAATACAGATGAATACGTTCCGGTTATTATACCAATTCCAAATACAAAAGCAAAACCTCTTAAAACTTCACCGCCAAATAAAAATAAAACAAATACTGTTAAAAATACAGTACCACTCGTAATAATGGTTCTGCTAAGAGTAGCATTTATTGATTTATTCATTACGTTTTCAATTTCTTCGTTTTTGAATAATCTGATATTTTCACGTATTCTATCGAAAACTATAACGGTATCATTTACGGAGAAACCTATAAGAGTCAGGAATGCCGCAAGCATTGTCTGGTTTAATTCCAATTGCAATGCAGGAACTAAAGCATCAAAAATCGCAACCGCAGAAATTGTGATTAACACATCGTGGAAAAGCCCGACTACTGCACCAAAAGAATATACGAACTGAAATCGGAATGAAAGATATATTAATATACCTAACAATGAATAGATTACTGCTTTCAGTGCATTTCCTGTCAGTTCTTTACCGATTTTTGGTCCTACTTTATCAATTCTCATCACTTTAAAATTATTCCCTGCAAAACCGGATTTAATTGCTTCCTGAATTTTATCGGAAACGGTTTGTCCTTCACCCTGGATTGGTGTACGCAACAATAGATTTTTATTGTCACCCATTGTTTTAATTTCCATTCCAACAAAACCGGCATTATCCATTACATTCCTTAAATCATGAACGTCAACATCATTTTCGAATCTGACCTGTAATTCTGTACCGCCCTGAAAATCAATTCCCTTTGGAATACCTTTGAAAAATAATGTAGTCATTCCAATTACAATGATTAAAATAGACACAATATAAAACTTTCTGCGTTTTCCAAGAAAATTTATGTGTGTACTTTCAAAAATTCTCATTTATATTTATACAATTTAGATTTACGAATTAATAATTTAAAAATTAATATTAACCAAAGGTTAATTTCTTGCCTTTTTCAAGTAATATATCTAAAATAAAATGTGTAATCACAATAGCTGTAAACAAGTTTGAACAAATACCTGCAAGCAATGTAACCGCGAAACCCTGTATTGGTCCCGACCCATACATATACAGAATAATACCTGTGATAACACTCGTGATATGAGAGTCAATAATGGCAGAAAAAGCTTTTTTATAACCAATTTCAATAGCCGTTTTCAAAGGCTTACCTGTTTTCAATTCTTCACGAATTCTTTCAAAAATAAGAACGTTAGTATCAACAGCCATACCGAGAGTTAAAATCAATCCTGCGATACCCGGTACTGTTAATGTTGCTTTGAATGAAGCCATAATACCTATTACGAAAAGAACGTTAATAACGAGTGCAAGGTCAGCAATTGAACCGCCAAATTGGTAGTATACAATCATAAATAAAGCTACTAATAAAAGGGCAATTACAGATGACATTACTCCGGCTCTAATTGCATCTTCACCAAGTGATGGTCCAATAGAGCGTTCTTCTATAATTTTCAAAGGAGCAGGTAAGGCTCCTGACTGTAAAACTATTGCAAGAAGTTTTGCTTCTTCAAGATTTTGCATACCTTCTATCATAGAGTTACCGCCGGTAATCTTATTTCTGATAACAGGAGCGGAATATACAACACCGTCAAGAACTATAGCACATCTTTTATTTATATTTGCACCCGTTATTCTTGCCCAGTCCGCTGTTCCTTCACTGTTCATTTCCATAGTAACAATAGGTTTTCCGCTGCTTTGTTGGTCCATAGTATATTTTGCATCGGTAACTACTTTTCCTGTTAATTCAGGGTCTTTTTTCAAGATATACATAAAGTGGAACTTATTGCCTTTTTCTTCTATAGTTCTGTATGACCATGCAATAACTGCGTCACTTGGTAATATAGCTTTTATTTCTTCGAGATTGAGTATTCTTTCAATCTTTTCTTTGTTAATCTGGCTGACTACCGGTTCGCCGTATCTTTGAGAAAGTTCCGGGTCGAATAATTCATAGAAAGGATTTGAAGCTGGTTTAGTTGTGTCTGATTCCTGTGATGTATCTGTTAATGTAGTAAGTGAATCTTTTTTTAATTTTGTCGTATCCTTTTTGGTTTTCGTAGTGTCTTTCTTATTATCTTTTTTTTCTTCCTTTTTTACTTTCGTTGTATCTTTTTTTACAATATTCTTATTATCTTTGTTTCCTGCTGTTTTTATAGAATCTTTTGTTTTGGTTGTATCCAAAATCAAGTCGGGTGATAAAAGATTTGTTGTTGATGAATCTTTTAATTTTGCGAGTGTTTTATTGATATCATTCAATATTCTTCCCGCCTGGTCACCCTCTTTTAAAAGATGGAAAGTCAATTGTGCAGTACCTTTAAGAAGCTTTCTTACATCTTCTGGATTGCTGACACCGGGAAGTTCGACTATTATTCTCTTACTTCCGATTTTTTGTATTTGCGGTTCGGCAACACCATATCTGTCAACACGATTTCTTACTACACCGATAGCACGGTCAATTGCATTATCAATCGCATCCTGCAATTTCTTCTCTACAGCAGCTTCATCTTCTGTAAGTTCTCCGTAAAAATTCTTTAAAGTAAGATTTTTTTCTGCAAGTTTAGCTTTGAAAATTGTTAAAATGTTTTCATCAGATGTCTCTGAAACATTTTTGAGCTCTTCCAGAATTTTTATTAGTACCGGATCATCTTTTTTCTTGGCAACATCTTCAAGCAGTTTTACAACGTCAACATCGAGAACAACATACATACCACCTTTAAGGTCAAGTCCTAATTTTATTCTACCATCCCGGGCATCACGTATCTTTTCCGCATTATTATTTACAAATTCAATACTATCATTTCCCGTAAGTTGTGAAAGTTCTTTATTCAGCGTGTAATCCTTGTAAGTTGGCCAGAGATAAACTAATGATGCCGCAACAAAAACTAATGTAAGGATAATCCTCGTGAGATTCTTCTTCAAAATATTAACTCCGTGTAATTTTAACGATTAAATAGACAAACAATAAAATACTTTTATTAAAACGCAAAGTCAATGAAGTATTCGAGAACAAATCATTGAAAAGTGTGTTTTTTGAATGAATATTTAATATTACATTTATATTAATTTATTTTGGTATGTATTAATATTGTTTTATTTATATTTACTTTTTGTTATTAAAAAACCTTGAAATTTTGTAAAAATGGACGAATATTTAAACATTTTCTCTTTTAATCTTATTCGTTCATATCTAATTTTTGTTTTGATAATTTCGTATTACTTGGTGGTTAATATTGTTTACCTGAAGGTGATGAAATGAGACCTTTAAATGATTTGAAAATTGGATTAGAGTAAAAGGAATAAAGAAGTAGATTTTAAATATTAAAGGAGATTTAATAACCAAATAAGCTACAATATTTTTTTTTAGTTAAGAAATTGATATATTGAAATTTTTAATTTACTGATTCTAAAAAAGCAAACATATAATTAATATGAGGAAATTTACTGTCTTATTTTTATTGGTTTTACTTTTTGCATTCTTTAACATTTTAAATGCACAGGAAAAATTGACGGATGAAGAATGGCAAAAACAAATGGATTCTTTGACTTTAAGAAAATTTAAATTAATGGAGCAAATAGTCGGTTTAGATAAAGTAAATGATAGCGTTAAAATTGAAAACGAAAAATTGGATTCGATTCTTGGTGATAAAAAAGCTGAAATGTATAAAATTCTTGGGGTAAATTCTTATCAGGTCAGCGAGTATAATAAAATATTTTGGGATTTATATAATAGAATAGAAAATCGAATAGGTGAATATGAATCACTGTGTGATGAACTGGAGACAATGTCTAAAAGCAGAATACGCTTGCTTTATGAATTCAGAAAACCTTTTGAACAAATGAAAAAAAATATGGAGAATTTTAATAAATAAATCCTAATTCGATTTAATCCGTTGAATTTGTTATTAATTGAATCTATTTTTGCTAATTGTACGTAAATATTTTAAAATACTCTTTACCCTCTGCATGTCAGCGGTGAATAAAATTAATGATTATGTTTTATAAAAAAATCAAAGCCAAAGATGATGATATATTCAAAAACAAACTCGAATTGGCTAATGAATCAAAAGATATATTCCGAAAAAATACCGGAATAATTTTTTATCCGATATTAGGTGCGCTATTAAGTATATCGACATTTGTATTTTTGATTATGATTTCAAAGGGAAGCGGGGCTGTAGTTCTTGCATTGTTAATATGGTATTTATTGCTCAATATTTTGATAGTCTTTTTTAATACTGCAACAGTTGCCTGTACAAAGATTGCTTTGAATGGTAAAAAGCCGAAATTTTCGGATGGAATTCGTGAAGCGTTTAAAAGAACGAATATGGTTATTAACTGGGCGTTGTTTAATTCTGTCTTAGGAATATTTATGAATTTCCTTGCTGAAATAAAAGCAACAAAAGGATATAAGTATACAGGTGAGATTGTATGGTCTTTTGTTTCTTATTTCATTTTACCTATAATGGTTTTTGAGAATAAAGATGTAAAAAGTGCTATCGATGAGTCCCAAAAATTAATAAAGAAAAACTGGGGAAGGAATATCTCGGGTGAGTATAAGATTTCTTTTATTTCTATGGTGCCTTTTCTTATAGTTTTACTTGTCCTGATATTCTCATCTGTTCTCAAAGATGAATATGTTACATATGGACTTTTTATCTTTACGATTTTTATACTTATTATTGGATTTCTTATGAATTTTTCTTTGCGTTCGATTTTTTATACTGCGTTGTATATGAATGTGAAAGGAAAAGTTAAAAAACAGTAAAAAATACCAACCAATAAAAATAATAGCATTAATATACAGATTAAATATCTTTTCATATCTTTAATTTTACTGCTATTTTTTTATTCGTGTAAAGAACGGGAAAATATTAGTACGGTTTCAAATGATAATATTTATAGATACTTTTACGGCGAAAAAGAAGGATTCAAAATCTGGATAGTAGATGGTGCTTTAATCAGAAAAAATATTTTCAATGAGTTTGTATACGGGGGAAATGACCAGAGGTATCCTTTTGTACCTTTGAGTGAAATATGGATTGATAATAGCATTACAGTTGAAGAATTTGATTTAACGGTTGCTCATGAAATCAACGAAAGAAACTTAATGGCGAAAGGAATGACATATTTCAATGCTCACGACTCTTCACTTGCAGTTGAACTTGAGATGAGAAAAAAATATTTGAAGGAATCTCTGGAGCATGAAGCAGTACTTCCAAAAGTCGCTCCGATTGATTTTGATTCGACGCAAGAAATTGAAGATTTACCGGATTTAATTAAAATAAAAAATATTTATCGGTGTCCTCTTAAAACCATTAACGGAATAAAAATATGGGTGGTGGATGGTTTTGCAGTTAGGCGTGATATTTATCCCGATTTTGGATTTAGCGGAAATGATATAGCATTTCACTTTATCCCGGAAAATGAAATCTGGATAGATGGTTCGATTTCCTGCGAAGAAACTGAATATTCGATTGCATTGGAATTGAAAGAGAGAGAAGAAATGATGAAAGGTAAAATATATGATGAAGCATATTTTGAAGCATTAAAGATTCCTGAAAGAATGAGACTGGAAAATCAAAAACTTGTTTTGAATCAAAAACCCATCATTAAAACAAATCCAATCGTACG
Organism: Ignavibacteria bacterium; assembly: GCA_041653855.1. Classification (GTDB taxonomy): domain Bacteria; phylum Bacteroidota; class Ignavibacteria; order Tepidaquicellales; family Tepidaquicellaceae; genus FEN-1279. The sequence continues at coordinate 6,128 of JBAZEQ010000152.1, forward strand.
TGATACCGGCATAAAATTATAAAATCGGAATGTTTATTTATACAATTTAGTATTCTACTTTCGATAAGAACAGACCCGATGGGGGAGCGGTGTATTTTGCCGGGGTATCCGAATATCTTCCGAGAAATCTTCTGACATCTGTTTCTGTAAAATTATTTCTTCCAACTTCAACAAGAACGCCAACAATTCTTCTTACCATTTTCCATAAAAAATGCGATGCCTTAATTCTGATAAATATTATATCTTTGTTTTCTGTTATTTCTATTTCTTCTATAACAACTTTTGTCGATATGCCTTCTTCGGTTTTATCTGAAAAAGATTGAAAGTCGTGCATACCAATTAAAATATCTGCTATCGATTTCATTCTATTTACATCGAGTTCATCTTTTACCCACCACACAAATTTTTTCTCAAATGCTGTTCTTCTTTTCGAAATTCGGTATATATATTCTCGTGAATTTGCGGAGTGTCTTGCGTGAAAATTTTTATGTGCTTTTTCTATTTCGAGTATACAGATATCTGATGGTAGTTCATCGTTCATTTTTATTTTTAGAATTTCAGGTGCTAGCATTGTTTCGCATTCAAGGTGTGCTACCTGCATATATGCGTGAACGCCTTTGTCTGTCCTGCCTGAACCCTGCAAATCAATAAATTTGTTTTCACCTTTTGTTGTTTGAAATGCTTTTTTGATTGTTTCTATCAAAACACCTTGTA
>JBAZEQ010000153.1:0-6819 GCA_041653855.1 Ignavibacteria bacterium
GCGTAAATTTGATCAAGCTCAAACCGAACCTCGTAAGTTTGAAGAGTTTGATTTCGAGGCGCTCTTATCGAAATACGGACCTGACGGTTTATGGGAACTGGCAGATAAACTTCAAGGAATAGCTCTGAAAGATGTAGCATTCGCCACCCGAATGTATGAAGACGAAGATGATGCCTTTTTTCGTTGACCGCCTGTAAAAGCTATCGTATCTTATCGCCATCACGAAAGAGGCTTTCTATGAGTACCTCCTACATTGTGGCTTGCCGGGAAACCAAACTCTATGTTTGGATAGGGCAAGGGTTCGGAGGATGCGAATGCCTCTACACTGGCGAAGAAGAGACAATGGAACTTCTCAGATTGTTCTTCAATCAGCATATGAGTAAGCCGCTGGTGTTCATCCCTCATGATTTCGATGAGGAATCTCATTCATACACCGAATTCACTCGAAGTCATTACACTCGAAAAGAATTACCATGAGCAAAGAAATGAATGATCTACTCGATTCAATCGAGAAACCAATCCCTTTCAAGCCTCGCTTCAGATCCTTTGAAGAAGGTGAAGAGATTCAAATTCGATTCCTCAAAGAACCAACATATACTCAGAATATACACTGGAAGTCAGCAGAATGTCAAATCTGCAAAGATTTCCCTGAATTGTCGCGCAAGAGTCGCCAAGTTCCTGGCTACACTGCGGATCAAATCCCCGGACACGGAATGCCTGCATATTTGATGACTGTGCTTGACAATTCACCCCTATACAATGCCAAATATCTAATCATCAAAGGAGTTCCAAATGAATAAGATTCTCTCGATTGTTGTGTTATTCATCACCAGCGCAATTCTCACTGGTTGTAACGAAACCACTATTGAATATACTGGAACTGAATGTGTTATTTCTGATTCAGTTAAGGTTGCATATAACACTGAATTGGCTAGTGCTTACAAATCAATCGATAGTGCGACAAATGCAATGCTCAAGGATCGAGGTCCAAAGGGAAGTCGCACAGAAAATGAAGACATTGATGATGAATATGATGGCGCGAGTGAAATCGCAGAAAAAGCCAAAGAATATCAGCTACAGGTAATACATAACAAGTATTGTAAAACAGTCGATACCTATATAATGTATGGCAACAGCAAACCTACAATCAGACTTAACGAATTCGAAATCAGTCCTTCGGATACGGCCATGTTTCATGAAAAGAAACGACTCTATTTCTACGGCAACAAAAAGTAAAAAAAGGATTATACAATGGTCTTCGTCAGGAAAGTGCTTACTTCAATTGTTGATGAATTTACTCGTACTCCTAGATTAGGTGAACTGTTACGAGGTAATTCATTTCTGAAGATTGATCGCACAGGTATGATCTCTTCGCTTGAAGTTGGAAGCCGAGATATTCCATTCCATCTGTTTGCAGTTTCAATAACAAAAAACAATAACCACTATTCTACGAAGCAAGTAGAGAAGTTCAATTCGATGGGGTACAATGTCAGAGACATCATCGAATATATAGAATCCCCTGAAAAGCTAGTCGCCCACCTGATCGCAATTTCTTTGAAAGAGGATGTGTGGGAAGTACTGAAATTCGCCGCAATTGATTCTTCCGGTAAAGTATATGCATATTCTAATTTGCCACGCTATGATTACAGCCTAGGTAAATGGAGTGGAAATACTCGAACATACATCTGCCGACTAGGTAGACTCGAATTCCGATATATTAAGGAATCAAACGAACGAATATTCCACCTAAGAGCTAAATGTGTCACTCCATATACTGGATCTTTTGACAGACCCTATCATCGAATTCCATCTCCTCACGATAGGCAGATTGTCGAAATGCACAAGGCTCAGTCAATCGAACCTAACAATTTAATCTCAAATAAGGAAACTCCAATGACAACAAACATCTCGGAACATATTCAAATGCGAGTCAATATAATTGCCTCTCAACGTGTACGAATTGAACAATTACATAATCAGATAGCGAATGCGCAAACTGAGATCTTAAATCTAAAGGGAAAAATCACTAATATCGAAGCAGAAATCACTACTCTTACAAGTGCCGCAAAGATTATGGGAATTGAAAATGGATAATCCAAAATGGAAACTACATGGACATCCGTTTTACTGTTCCAATGTTAATCGCTATTGCCAAGCAGTAATATTAGAGAATGAAGTGGAATGATAGCCAAACTAAATGAACTCATAGCAAAATATGAGAATGAACGAAAGTACTTCCGAGCAGAAATCAAAATGAATGATGATTTAGCGGCTAAGGCATCTGCAATTGAAGGTGCTAATGTGTGCAACTGCATCATCGAAGACCTCAATAGACTTAAACAGGAGATAGAAGAATGAACTCGAAAACTGAAGAACGAATTGTCTGGACAACCGTAATCATTAGCGTAATTGCAATGATTATCACCCTTATCTTCAAGCAACCTTCATCTCCAATTGGAGATTGTGGTACTGATGTAGCCTTCAATAAGGCGATGAACATCTGCTTCACTGTCGCAATTGACTTCCTCTTAATACTTGCTACTGCATTTCTATCATGTGTTGCAGGTGTTTTGATTGCAAAATTAGTTGATAATATCCAACGGGGTATTCGAGGCATTAAGTGGAGGCGAGAACACAGAACTCCAAGTGAATTTAGTTTTTCTATTAAGAAGCTAAATCCAATGACCGTCAATTACAAGAGAATTTTCAAGAACATTGTTCAGAATGTTATTGATTTGATGGGACGAATTGATATTATGTTTTGCGTCATTTCCCTAACTTGCTATGCGATTGCAATATTCTTTGCAGGAACTAATCACTCAAAGATGTGTTTTAGAAATGCAAGCGCCGCCGCTGATTTCTATTTGATTCAAGGAATCTTTCTCCTATTCATCAGCGCGGTTATTACCTTAATATACGCGAAGGTATTTGATAAGATTGAATATCGCCTCAAGAAACTCTTCAATTTGATTGAGGAATAAGAAATGGATAATAGTTCAGCATTTTCCCTAGGTATGATTGTAGGGTGGATACTCACACTTCTCTGTTTCATAATGTTACACGAAGACAAACTAAAGAATTACTCAATATCCCATGGGTTTGGTGGATACGATCAGATAAACGGGGAATACGTTATGGATTCTCTAGTCAAGTTAAACGATACCACACTCATCATCAAAAAGCATTAGCATGAAGACCCTCGAAGATTACCGCATAAGCGGCGTCAGGCTTCGCTCAAACGAACATTGCACTAATGCGGGCCTACCATACGTCTCGATGGGTCCCGACCCCGTAGGAGAGCCGCTAGGCTGGTGTCCTGACTCCGAACTAGGTGGATTCTCCCGAGGTAGTGGAATTTACGCCGGACTCTTGATTCATCATAACGAAATAGGAAATTGCTGGGGACACGTACTCTCACAGCAACTACCACAAATCTTCGAACTCGATTAAGGAAATAACAATGGGTAATGCTATACTAGGGTTTAGCTGGGGATTTTGTTTTGCAATGGGGATTGTTGCTTATGTACATGACACTCCAACGAGACTTGAGAAATTCTCGCTTGACCATGGAATAGCACACTATGATTCAAAGACTGCCAAGTATACTCAAGATTCACTCATTAGAATTGATGATTCTACTATTAGGGTAAGACATCCATGAAAGACTTTTATCAGACATTTCAACCTGCAAATATAGCATATAATAGAAAGACTATGCGTGAATTACTCGAAAAGAAAATATCTAAAGCGAAAATTCTGTTAATTGAAAATGAGAAAATCAATGAATATCCAATAGGAGAGTATTCATTAACTCCATCAAATGCAGCTATAGAGTTGATATGTGAAATTGGAAGATTGGAACAACAAATCACTAATCTCGGCAACGAAACAAAAGAAATACATAAACACGAGGCATTTCTATTAGGGTTGAATACAATCTTCAAAGGTCTAACAAGAACTGTTGATAATTGGATTTACTATTACGAATTGGCAATACAGAATAGTAGCACATTTTATTTCTCGATCACCCCCGAAAAGAAAGAAATAAAGTGAACGCATTGCAACGAGCCAGCGAAATGATGCGGATGCCAATGAAAGATCTACCCGAAGTTGCAATTCGAATAGACCCCGGAGCCTGAGATGAAAATTTTCAATTGTGTAAATGATATGACCTTTAGAGGATATGTTGAAACCTCAAAATGCACGGTACTAGCTGAAACTGCTGAAGTTGCACTTGGCCTTGCCTTAGAGAAATTCCCCGACATGCCAAACAATAATTGGGATATTATAGAAGTCGAATGGAATGGTGAAGCTAAAATAATCTTTGATGAACATCTCAGCGATTAAGGAGACAAAAATGAAACCTGATATTTACATCCCAGAAGTAGGGAAAACCTGCCAAGGACTTATCAATGAAGATTATGATACAAGGCTTTCCGGCGATTGCAAGTCGTATTGCATCTGCGGAGTTACTGATCGCGCATGTCTAGGTAGACATATTGAAGATTCAGAAGATCAATCTAGTCAATTCTTTTCTCGCGCAAGATGTCATATGAGCAAATCTAAACTTGACACTTGCCCATTATATGGAATGCCAACTGACATGTTTGTTAGTGCAATTCAAATCAAGGCTCGTATTAGAATGGAAAAACAAATAGAATTATTAGGGAGTAAGGAGTAATCTAAAATGAGAGACTTAATCCTTAGAACGAACGACAATAATGAAATAGATCTGTTCAGAAGCAATGAGGTAATTCCAGATAATACATTCGATGACAGACATCTGGATTTCAATAAACTAAAAGAACTTATTGAAAATAAAGACCCTTCATTGGTTTGGCTAGAACATTCTCTCAAATATGCTATCAGATTTCACGAGTCTATTAGAAATGCGGGATCGTCTGATGTAATTATGATGCTCGCCCATGAACAACTTCAAGAACTGTGGAAATAATCATGAGCCAAAAATCTAGCAGAGATATAATCTTTGGATTTTTCTGGGGTCTGCTGGTAAGTTTTATTACTGCTGGTTCTATTGTATCGTGTATGAGAGCATACTCAGATTCAGATGTTAAGAAATATTCAATATCTCACGGATTAGGACATTTCGACCGAACTTCTGGAGAATATATTCAAGATTCCATTTACTTCTATGGAGATTCAATCCTCAGTCGAAATGGAATTGTATACAATCTACACGCTAAGGAATCCAAAAAATGAATCCGGCATCGATATTTGAATATGACCAATACGGTCATCCAAGAACAGCACATACAGTTAAAGTTCTCGAAGAGCCTGATGATGTCATTGCTAAACTCGTAATTGACACTGGAGATAATCAGGTCGAGATCCTAAACATTGATCGTGACCAATGGGGTGTCTGGCTTACGATTGGCGGGCATACTATCGCTCAAGAGGATGGCACCCGCTCATTCCTTGATGCGCTCATTAAGAGCCTTCAGTACGTCAGGGAAACATATGAATGGAAATGCCCCGACTCGACCGAGATTGCATGTATTCCAGTGAGTGATTCAGATGAAAGTGCTTGATAGATTCCACGAGACTCTTAGAAATATCAAGAATCCCATTCTACGGAAGATTGTTCTGAATTCTTGTTACCCGCTAATTCCGAATAGTGGATTTGTATTCCATGAACCTAAACCAGATGATGCGTTTATTCCTGCACGTTATCGAGAAGGCGAAACTTACGAGATAATCGGAAAAGACTATCAGAGAATAGCCAATGAATTGAAAGAGCGAGGCAATGAAATCGAATGGACCTCCGCAGGTCCTATTAGTGTTTTTAGAGATGAAAAAGGTAATAGAACTGGCGAAATGGATGTTAGCTTTATGTTCATGTACCCAACAATCATCATGCCAATGCCCGAGGTACCAAATGCCTAGTCTATTCAAAGCAGTAGAATGCAAAATAAGCGCAATTAATTGCCACGAGTGCGGATATAGAGACGAAAATGTTCAATTTGAACAATACCCCGAATACATCAATAAAGAATGTCCAGTATGCAAAAGCAATCTTATGACTCATGAGGAGTATACTCAATGCAAAAATATACTGAGAGCCGCCTTTCTATATAATATTCTGGTATTCCCTATCCATTTCGTCAAGTATATATTCTCCAAAGAATACAGAAATTCATTTTTCTCACAGACGATTAAACTCTAATGTTAGAGATCGAACAAATATCTAGATATGATGAACCAACTGCAAAATGCCCAAGATGCGGAGGCACTGCGAATGCAGAGTGGGTATCGGTGTATCAAGATCCATTTGAGGTTCAAGTAGAACCTTTTCATTGTGAATGTGGATGGACACAAGAATGTCCATATTATGATGAGTGTATAGGAGATAAATGTGTGTCCTTTAATAAATGCTATCCTATAGGATTGAACGATGGAATACATGGAACCTGATCCTTACGATGATGAATACTATGCCAGTCGTATAAACACTAAAGTATGTAAGCGTTGCGGTGAAGAAGATCTCCATTGGGTTGACATCGATGGAGTAAACGGTGAATTTACAGGCAAACCTAAATGGCGACTCCATAATGATAATGGAGAAGTACATGTCTGCCAAAGAAAAGGAGCTTAAAATGGTCTTGACAACTTGGACTCTAATCATTCTATGGACAAATAGGGATTATAGAACTTCTCCCACTTTAGAACAAGTTCCCGGATTCAGAACTCAAACAGCTTGTATAGTCGCGGGAAATACTGTGTTGAAAAATATGGCCAAGAACTATAATACGCAACTAGCCAAAGCTATCTGCGTAGCAATGGATGACCGATAATGATTCA
>JBAZEQ010000154.1:0-6765 GCA_041653855.1 Ignavibacteria bacterium
CGGCGAGAATATTATTATGGCACAAATGAAAGAAGCATCGAAAAAAGGTGACGTTTGGGATTTATATGATATTAAATAACTTCATATATAAAAATTATTAGAAGTAGTTAATCGGTATTGATAATTAATTTAATTCCCCTTTATTAATGTTCGGAGAATTTTTAGTATTTACTTAATGAAGTGAGTGAAAGTTTCTGTATCTTTTCACTATTTCTTTTTCGAGTTCGTTTAAACTTATCTTTGGAACGGTTGCACCCGCGGCGTTTTTGTGTCCGCCTCCACTGAAAAGTTTTGCAAATTCGTTTATACTAATATTTCCTTTTGAGCGAAAAGACATTTTAATGCTATCTTTTAATTCGACAAGCACAAATCCTGCTTTTACATTTTTTAAGTTCATAAGGAAAGAAGAAAATCCTTCCACGTCCTGAACATCGGAGTGGAAATCACAAAAATCTTTTTGCGTAACTTTGCCTATAACAATTTCCCCGCTGAAATGGAAAGAAAAACTATTTATAAATCTCGAAAGCAATTGCACTTTACCCGGGGCAATGTTACAATATGCTTTATCATAAATATAAACAGGGTCAGCACCTTTTTTGATTAGGTCGGCACATATTAAAAAAGTTTTTTCATTTGTTCTTGGGTATCGGAACGAACCTGTGTCGGTCATTATTCCTGTATATAATGCAGTTGCGACAAAAGGTGTAATTATTTTTTTTCCTTCTTTGATTAAAAACTCGTATAAAATTTGAGAAGTAGCGGGATAATCGGTTTTAGAAATTATTAAATCATATAATTTTTTTTGTATTCCAAGATGGTGGTCGATGCAGATTTTTTTTGCTTTAGATTTCTTTATATGTTCCTCCACAGTTTTTGTTCTGGAATATTCATTTGTATCGAGGACAAAAATTATATCAGACCTGTCTATAAGTTTTTCGTTTTGTTCTTTTTGTTTTGAAAAGACTCTAATCATTTTTTTAGGGTCAAGAAAAACAAGGTTGTCAGGCGTAATAGAATGGTTGATTATATTAACATTTTTTTTCTTTGTTTTCAGATAGCTGTACATTGCAAGTTCCGACCCGATTGCATCACCATCCGGGGTTAAGTGGGTTGTTATAACAATATTCTTGCTCTTTGCTATAAGTTTACGTAAATCTGTAAATTCTTTCTTCATTGATTAAATTTAGCGAAATTACCTTTTTATAACAACTTAAAAGAAGTAATTGTTTCGGGATTTTAATAATATTATTTTAAGTTATATGTTATAGATAATAATTAAACAGCAAAAATAAATATGGGTAAAAAGTTAAATAAAAAAGCTGAAAGTCTTGGAATAAACAAAATAAAGAAACATATATTTATCTGTTGCGATGCAAAGGACGATAAATGCGTAAAAAGGGAAGAAGGAGAAAAAGCGTGGAAATATTTGAAGAAAAGACTTGTCGAGCTGGATTTGGTCGGAAAGGGTGGAGTTTACAGAACCAAAGCAGATTGCTTCAGGATTTGTTCGAAGGGACCGCTGATGGTGGTATATCCCGAAGGAGTCTGGTATCACTCGTGCACACCTGAGGTGATTGAAGAAATTTTGCAGGAGCACATTATAAATGATAAGCCGGTAAAGAAATACCGAATTAAACCATAATGAGTAATGGTTAATGAATAATGAGTAATAAAAAATGTAAAATGTAAATAGTAAATTTTAAAAAGGTGGTTATTGGTTATAAAATCTTAATTAAAAATTTATGAATTTTAGGAATCTTACGAATCTTATAAATTAATAATGGATGAAGATAAAGCAAAAGTACGGATAGGTTTAACTATAGCTTCTGTATTTTTAGTAGCGATATGGCTGGTGAAATTATTCGAAGTCTATACGGGAATTAGTCTGTCCGAATATGGAGTTTTACCGCGAGAACTTAAGGGATTAAGAGGAATAATCTTTTCTCCTTTTTTACATTCGGACTTTGGTCACTTGATTTCCAATTCAACATCATTATTCATTTTGACTTTTTCTTTGTTTGCACTGTATACACGTTCATCTTTGTGGGTATTTCCGATTATATATATTTTTCATGGACTTGCAGTCTGGTTATTTGCCCGTGAGGCATACCATATAGGGGCGAGTGGATTGGTTTATGGATTTGCGAGTTATTTATTTTTTATAGGAATATTCAGAAAAGATACGAGGTCAATAGCATTATCTTTGCTTGTGGTTTTTTTGTATGGCGGATTGGTGTGGGGAGTTTTGCCGACCGACCCAAATGTATCGTTCGAAGCGCATTTATCGGGTGGAATAATCGGACTTATTTGTTCTGTAATATTCAGAAAATATGACCCTGTTCCTGTAAGTGACGAAGAAGGGGAGGAAGAACTTGAAGATGTAAATTATGAATATGTTGAGGAAATAAATCCTGACGATGTTAAAATTAGAGACGATGCTAATCCTGTTTGGTTTGTAAACACATCATTACCAAAAAAGAAAAAATAAAATAAAGTATAAGGATAATTTATGATAAAAAAAGAAACCGGGAGATGTCCCTGGACATCGACGAATCCATTGATGATAAGGTATCACGATGATGAATGGGGAGTTCCTCTTCACAACGACAGGAAGTTATTTGAGTATATAATACTCGATGCATTTCAGGCGGGATTAAGCTGGAATACGATTATTAATAAAAGGAAAAACTTTAAAAAAGCATTTGATAATTTCGATGCATCTAAAATTGCAAAGTACGATGATAAGAAAATAAACGAACTATTAAACAATACCGGAATAATCAGAAATAAAATGAAAATAAACGCGACTGTGCAAAACGCAAAAGCTTTTTTAAAAGTTAAAAAAGAATTTGGCAGTTTTGATAAATATTTATGGCAGTTCACGAAAGGAAAAACGATAGATAACAAATTGACCAACTTGAAAAAGATGCCCGTGAAGTCTAAAGAATCAGATGAAATGAGTTTGGATTTAAAAAAGAGAGGATTTTCTTTTGTAGGCTCGACTATATGCTACGCCTTTATGCAGGCGGCAGGAATGGTGAATGACCATTTGACTTATTGTTTCAGATATAAAGAGGTAAAGAAGTTATAAGGTTTATAAGGAGTCATTTTGTGCTACATATTTTTTGAATTCTATCAAAGCATTATCAAAATCAATTCCATAAATCTGTTTAAAAACTTCATCATGGTTGTTATTTTTTAACAAGCTCTTCATATAAGAGAGAAACTTTTCTTTTCCATAATTTATGATTAAATAATCAACAATACAGGCAAATTCGGAATACATAAAAGTGATTCTATATTTTACATCAAGTTTAATTTTGTCTTCGTTTTTAGTTTTAAAATCGAACGGGGGTATAAAGTTACCTTGATTAATAGCTTGGTATGTTTCACTTTTGCTTGGATAAAATGATGTTCCCATTTGATTCGTGCTATATACGGCAATACCTTCCATTAACCAATCCGGATATTGGAACGCCATCAGTATTCCCATATTTTGATATAAAAGAATATGGGATAATTCATGCTTCAAATATATTTCCAAAGATATTTTCCCTTCTTCTGCTTCCTTTTGTGCCCAGGGGGATATTACCAGACTTCCGTTCGGATAAGCACAAAATCTGGCTTTTGTTGTTGTACGGTGCAAATAACTTTCATCGTCTCGGAATAAATAAATTTTTGGTTTTTTAATAAACTTAAGATTGTGAAAATTTTCCACAATAAAAGTAAGTGTATCGATTCTTTGAAAGTCATTGAAACTGTTACCATCTTGTACATAAATTATGGTATTTGCCATCTCGTACTCGTAAAAACCTATTTTTATAGGAGAAAAAGGAAATAATTTACCAAACAAAAGCAAATATATAAATATTATAAATAATAATGTGAATATTCCGATAATGATTTTTTTCGTTTTCTTCATTCTTATTTTTTAATGTTTAATTAAAGATGGAATTGCAAGCGACAAGATTAAGATTCACTTCTTCCGATTATCATTATAGACATGTCGTCTTTTTGCTCTGTATCTTTTGTGAAATTATTGACGTCTTCTAAAAGTAGGTTTAATAATTCCGAAGGGCATTTATCCGCATTAGTATTTAAAAACATTTCGAGTTTTTCAAATCCGTATTCCTTTTTATTTGAATCCATTGCTTCACTAACGCCGTCCGTATAAAATATAAGTTTATCATTTTTTTTGAATTCGAATGTAACTTCCGTATCACCCATATCCTGCGAAATGTCATCGACTGCTCCGAGAGTTATTCCATGCCTTTTTATTTTAAAAAGTTCGTTAGATTCCGCAGAAATTTTATACGGAGGCAAGTGTCCGGCGTTAAACAGGGAACAGGTATTTTTTTTCAAATCTATCACGGCGAAGATTGCCGTCACAAACATTTTTTTATTCTGGGTTTTTCTTATCATACGATTCAGCTTGATAAAAACTTCTTTCGGGTTATTTGTCTCTTCAAGAATTAAATGCATACAACTTCTTAATCCCGAAAGAAGTAAAGCACTTGTAACTCCATGTCCTGATACGTCGCAAATAAAGAGACCGATTAAGTTTTCCGATATTTTAAAGTAATCGAAATAGTCACCACCGACTTCATATGTAGGAACAGACGTAGCAGCAATTTCGAGGTCTCCGAATTTTGCTTCGCACGGGGGAAGCATCGAAAGCTGGATTTCTCTTGCATAACCCAATTCTTTTTTCATCCTGTGAGTTTCCATATGCCGTTTGGAATATGTATCAAGACGGGCGACAAATTTTTTCTTTCTTTTTGTTTCCGTAGAATACGCTATGATAAAAAATACTCCCGCAATAGTTAAACTTGTTACTTTATCCCACACGGAAAAATTATTGTATACAAGAAGTTCCGTAATAATTGGAATTCCGAATGCAATAGTGAAAAGCTGGATAATTTCATTCCGTGATAATCTAAAGAAAATAATCATAAGGCAGAAAATAAACACAAGTGATGCGACGTTATCGGGTTCATCTTCTTTATCGTTTATTGTAATGTTGAAATCTTTCTTCTCATTTTCGATTTTTTCTGTTTTTGCTTTTTTATTTTCTGGTGTGTAGACAAACTTTTTTATTATTGAGAGAGATGACCGGGCAATGATAATGGTAACCAAAACTATAAAGATAGTTCTGCGAATATTAGAAATGTTTATATTGTTTTTATATATATCCTAAATACTACTGCGGAAACAAAGAAAATGCAATAACCCAGGGTAATAATGTGTATTATTCCATATTCGAAAATTGAAACAATAGCGATTATTCCAAAAATAACAGCAAATATATTTGTAAAACGTCTTAATATAGTTAGGTTTTTCTCATCTCTGAAAAAATTATAAGCATCATCTTTAGATAAATCGAGAAATTTATCGAATGCGTAAGACATATCCGGGTATTTACTCATTGAATAATTTGTTTGTTATTCGTTTGACGAAAACTGTTCCGGTATTTCACCACCTTTTCCAAAAAAGTAATCTCTCATTTGGTCTTCAAAAATCTTATCGGATTCAAGAGAGGTTAAATCTATCCTGTATTCGTTTACTATTATTTTAAAGTAATTGAGAAACATCTTGAATGCTTCTTTCGATACCTTTTCATAAATCATTTGTCCAAGCTCGCCCGGTACAGGAGGTTTATTCAACCCGGGTAAGTCTTTATCTAATTTTATGCAATGAACTATTCTTTCTTCAGCCATATAAATTATATTAATTTAAAAAATTATTCTTTATCTTTATCTACTATTCTCTTTTCAAATACGGGATTAATTTCTTTTTGTTTCTGCACCGTCTCGATTATTAAATCCCTGTCGAGGATATTAGTATCCTCTGCTTTGATTTCTTCCGGGATTTCGCCAAAATATTTTTTTAACTGGGATACCATATAGTTGTTGGTCGAGATGGAGTAGTTTGAGTTTATATTCAGCTCTTTTCCGTTGATTAAAATTTTGGTAATAAAATCATCTGTTTCATCTGAAATGCTTTTTGAATGGAATTCTACATAAATTCCGGAAATTATTACGTTATCGTAGTCAGCGTTTTCTTTTGATTTATTTGAAATTCTTATGCTGTTTGCCATCATATTTTTTAAGGTTTTCCCGCTGACGGAAAATTTCATCATCGTATTTCCGAACGGATTAATTTCCCATACATCGCCGATAGTAATATTGCCTTTAATTAAATTTTTTCTGATACTACCTGCATTTAGAAAGGAAATATCGGTTTGTAGTTTTTCCCTGATAGCATCGGCTTCCCACTGTCCAAGACTCGATTTATTCAAATCAGAAAGAGTTGTGCCAATTGGTTTTTTCATTTCCGGTTCGATTTCTGCGAGCATACTTTCTACTTCAATCTGAGCGTGTTTATCATAGATAGCGGAGTCGAATATTGTTTCGTAAAGTTTTCCGTAACATTTGATTACAGTATCTTTTTTAATATCAACTTTCACGTCGAGTTTTCCGAGCCATCTGCCGTATGAGCCTGCCTGGCAGATGATTGTTCCTTCTACGATTTCCGGTTTGAAAATCGGTGTGTGAGAATGTCCGCCGATTATTATATCTATATCATTGTGAAATTTTTCCGCAAACTCTTTGTCGTTATCTTCGCCATTGTGGGATAAAAGTACGATTAAATTACATTTTTCTTTTTTCAAAATATTTACATAAACGGGAATAATGGAATCGACATTTAACATTTGCAGTTCTTCTACATTTTTGGGAACGGTGAGGGTCATTAATTCCATAGGTG
>JBAZEQ010000155.1:0-6748 GCA_041653855.1 Ignavibacteria bacterium
TGAAAGTGTGTTTGATTAAAAAATAAATCTCTCTTTTCTCTTTGAACTCGTTTTGTGTTAGATATGCGAAACGAGTTTCTTTTTTACACTAATTTCGAAAAACTTATTTCGTAAATTTTTGCCAATATTATGCAAAATATGACGAAAAATCAAATTATTTGTTAAGAAATATATTAAATTTTAGTTAAAAACAAAGAATACCTCTGGCACGCAACTTGTAATAATAAAGGAAAAACAAACAAAAAAAATAAAGGATAATTAAAAATGAAAAATAAAACAATAATTACATTCGCGTTGATACTTTTAGTTACAGGTATGAGTTTTGCTCAAAGAGGAAACTGGCAATGGGGTAACGATAATGTTCAAACAATTTCCGGAACGGTAACGGATAATACTAGACCTTGCGGCTTTTTAAAAGCAGATGACGGGAAAATTTACAGGATACACCTTGGACCAATCTGGTACTGGAGCCAAAATGATTATGCACTTGCTCTTACAAATGCAACTATAAAAGGTAATGTAAACGAATTAAACGGTGAATATAATGTTTACCCATTTACAATTACTCAAGACGGGAAAACAATGAATTTCGCTGATGATAATGGTATTCCGAAATGGTCGCAGGGAAAAGGTAACGGAAACGGTAAATGCTGGGGTAGGGGAAACGGTAATGGCAGAGGAAACGGTAATGGCTGGGGCAGAGGAAATTGTGGAAATTGTACGTGGAGAAATAAGTAAATTCTATCAATTATATTATTCTTGTTCGATAAAGGTGCAGTAATTTTACTGCACCTTTTTTTTATATATACATAACTGTAAATGACCGGATTTAGACATTTTAGAAACCCCCATTTCCATCGGAAAATAATTATGCAGTTTTTTTATTTTTAACTTGACATTCAATATTAATCTTTCTAATTTTGAATAGTGATTCATTATTCATTTATAAAAAGATATGAGAATTAAAGAAGGTAATAAAGAAGAAGATATACTCAAAGCGGCAATAAGTGTATTTGCGGAATCCGGTTATCACAATGCTAAAATGTCTAAAATTTCTGAAGTTGCGGAAGTTGCAACAGGAAGTCTTTACGTATATTATAAAAACAAAGAGCAGATTCTTTTAAAAATATTTGATATAGTATGGGAGAAACTTCATTATAATTTATTAGTACTTGTCAAAAGGGAAGATTTAAATCCGATAGAGAAATTCGATGCTATGATAGATATGATATTCGATGCTTTTACCGAAAGTCCTGCTATAGCAATAGTAATTGCTAACGAACAACATCATCTTCAATTCAGGCGTTCGGACGAATTCACAGAATATTTTGAAAAGTTTTTAAATCTCGGGGAAAAAATTGTAAATGAAGGAATAAAAAATAAATCTTTTAATCCTAACGTTGATGTGAAAATATTTCGGTATTTTTTACTTGGCGGGTTCAGGGAACTTATTACAAACTGGGCAGAGAATAACGATGAATTTAAACTTAACCGTATAAGGCAAAATATTAAATTTCTTGCAAAAAACGGAATATTAAATCATAAAAAGAGTTAATCTCATAAATCTATTAATGAATACTGATTCAATATACAATAATAAAACAATGAAAAAAATATTTTCTATAATCTGGATAATACTGTATTTCATTCCGGCATTGGGATTTTCACAAGTACTGGATTTGAAAACAGCTATAAACATTTCACTCGAAAGAAATGATAAGATTAAACAATACGAAGAAAAAATAAAGCAGAAAGAATCCGATGATAAAGAAGCGACCGGTAATTTTCTACCGACAATAAATCTTTCTGCAAGTTTCAATCACTTGAATGACAATATGATTATCGACCTCGATCCTATACGGCAGGCAATGATTCAAATGCAAGCAGGTAACCAGGTGGAGTTCAGAAATATATATGCAGTGATGAATGGCGGTCTGCCTCTAACCTCTCAACAGAGAGCACAATATTTCGGAGCTTATTCAAATGCTCTGAATTCCGCATTACCTCATTTTATCGAACAGTTTAAAAAGCAGGATAACTGGTATACGACTTTGACGGGTGCGCAACCTTTGTTTTTAGGTGGTAAAGTGATTGCCGCAAAAAAATACGCATCGCTTGAAAAGCAATATTCCGAAATAGAACTTCAAAAGATAAAGAATGAGACAACTTCTGAAGTGATAAATAATTATTTAAATGTTGTACTTGTGAAAAATGTGATACAAACAAGGAAGGATGTACTCGATGGAATGAACAGGCACAGGAGTGACGCAAAAAGATTATATGAAGAGGGTTTGATTGCGAAGCATCAGTATTTAAGAAGCGAAGTTGCTGTTGCCGATGCGGAAAGAAATTTATTCGATGAAGAAAATAAACTTCAACTTGCTTTGATAGCATTAAAAAATTCAATCGGTTTAAAGGGTAATGAAATTGTAGAAATTAATGACTCACTCGTATTCAGAAATGTAAAAGATTCCGTTTCAACATTCAAAAAATATGCATATGATAACCAGCCTTTACTAAAAATGATTTCCATAAAAAAAGATGAGACTGTGCAAAAATATAAAATCGAGAAGTCGGAATTTTTGCCAAAGATTATGTTGTACGGTAAATATGAAATTATTGATAGCTATTTATCACAACTTGAACCGAGATGGACGGTAGGAATACAGGGAAGTATTAATTTATTCAATGGTTTTAAAAATTATCACAGGCTCGAATCAACAAGGTATTTGCAATCGGAAGTAGATTTTGTGTATGCGGATTCCAAGAGTAAAATAAGTTTATGGATAGATAAATCATACAAAGATATGCGAAATTACCAAAATAGGTATTCAAAACTCGAAGCCAATATAAATCTTGCTGATGAAAATTTAAGGCTAACATCTGGCAGGTTTCAGACAGGACTTGGAACATCGCTCGATGTAATCGATGCCGAGCTTTCTCTCGAGAAAAATTTAATAGAAAAGCAAATATCCATTTATGAGTATTACAAAGCCCTGAACGATTTATATCTTGCTTCGGGCAATACATCAAAATTTTTAGAAACATGGAATAATAAGGAGAAATAATAATGAAAAATCTAAAAAAATACTTAATTTTTTCCGTACCTGTAATAATAATTGCCATAGCTACTATAGTGCTGATTAGCAGAGCAGATAAACCGAAAGAAAAATATATAACCGGAATGGTAGACGCTACCCATGTGGATGTATCATCTAAAATGCCGGGTAGAATAGATAGTGTTCTTGTAAGAGAAGGCGAACACGTTTTTAAAGGACAAATAGTTGCGACAATAAGGAGTAAGGAACTCGATGCAAAGTTGGAACAGACAAAATCAGTAATGAATGCCGCTTATGAAAAATTACAGCTTGCTATAAATGGGGCAAGACCCGAAGAAAAGGAAATGGCTGAAAAACTCTATTTGCAGGCAAAACATCAATATGAACTGGCAGAATCGACTCATAAAAGATTTATGAATCTATACAGGGACAGCTTGATTTCCGCTCAAGAGAAAGACCAAGTGGAATTTCAATATAAAGCGGCAAAAGAGCAACTCGATGCAGCAAAAGCAAAATGGGATATGATTATGAAAGGAGCAAGGCAGGAAGAAATAATGATGGCTGATGCGAATTTCAGGCAGGCTGAAAATACGGTTCGTGAAGTTCTTGCTTATCAGGAGGAATTGACCATTATTAGTCCGCTCGAAGGAGAAATTAGTAAAAAAATTGTAAACCCCGGTGAAATTATTGCTTCCGGTTATCCTGTGTTTACAGTACTTGATTTAAAAGATATCTGGATTGTATTGAATATACGTGAAGACCAGATGCAAGCTATAAAGAAGGATTCTGTTTTTACAGGATTGATTCCGGCACTTGGAAATAAAGAATCTGAATTTTATGTTTCATATATTTCTCCGATGGGTGATTTTGCGACGTGGAAACCTACTAATCAAAAAGGTGAATTCGATTTAAAAACTTTTGAAATAAGGTTCAGACCGGTGAAACCAATCGAAGGTTTAAGACCGGGTATGACGGTAAATATTAAAATGAAATAACGATGAAAAACAATCCGCTTGTAAAAGTAATTTTAAGAGAATTTAAACGGATTTCGGATAGTAAGGCGTATTATATTCTGACGATATTCTTTCCGGTTTTTCTTTTTGTTTTTCTGTCTTACATTTACTTAAACGGGGTAGTGAGGGAAATTCCCGTTGCAGTATTGGATGAAGACCATAGTGCTTTATCTGCTACATATACAAGGTTGATTGAATCTACCGGTTCTATAAAGATAGCAAAATATGTGGCAAGCAGGGATGAGATGGAAAAGGATTTTTTAGACGGAAAGATAAACGGATGTTTTTGTATTCCGAAAGATTTAGAAATGAATTTAAAAAAAGGAAAGAGTGTAACAGTTACGGTTTATAATAATACTACGAACTTAATTACCGGGAATACGATTTTAAAAGACGCTACTACAATCTCCAAAACTTTTTCAGGGGGGATTCTCCTTAAAAAATTTCGTTCAAAAGGATTGATGGAAGAGCAGGCAATGAATATAATTAACCCGGTGCAAATAGAAACGCAATCATTATACAATTCAAATTATAATTATCTGAATTATCTTATACCCGGCTTGATTCCGGCTATGTTTCAAATGATAATTATGCTTATTGCCGTTTTGGTTTTTAGTTCTGAATTTGCTAATGATACATTCGGAGAGTTAATGCAGACCGCTAACAATAATATTTTTACGGTAATACTTGGTAAGTCGGTTCCACATCTGCTTTTACATACTGCAACCGTATTAGGTATTTTAGGGATTCTGTATCCTGTTTTTAGTGTACCCATTGACGGGTCGATGATGTTAACTGTATTGCTTTTTATGTTATTTGTATTTGCATCCTTTTTCTTTGGTATGGCTATTTCATCGATTACAAAAAATATGTTCTTTGCTACCGAAGCGGCTTTGTTTATAAATACTCCGGCTTTTATATTCAGTGGTTTTGTTTATCCATTATGGGCAATGCCCGAAGTGCATTCTATATATGCTCAGATTATGCCTTTTACACATTTTTTAAACGGATATTTAAAAATCGCAATAATGAATACTTCTTTGAAAGATATTTCAAGCGAAGTATTGGGCTTGTTTGTTTTTGTTGTATTATCGCTTTTAGTTACCGTTATTTCTTTATGGTATAGGAAAAGAAGCATTACAAAGAATAATAATGCCGAAGAAATACTTTATAGTAAAACATAACAAAGTTTAAAAATGAATTTCATTTTAAAATCATACTGGAAAGTTTTAAGACGTGAATTATCACTTATAACACACGATAAGGATATTATAATAATAATATTAATTGCACCTATATTTTATGCACTTTTTTATAATTCAATTTATATTAATAAGACGGAAAAAGACGTTCCTGTTGCTGTAGTTGATATGGATAATTCCGCATTTTCAAGGAATTTTATTCGAAGGTTAGATGCCCACGAACTTGCTTCGGTCAATACCGTAACGGGAGATGTATGCGAAGCACAAAGATTGTTAAATCAAATGAAAGTGCAGGGTGTGATTATAATTTCCAAAGATGCGGAAATTAATTTACAATTGAAAAAAGGAACTACATTAGTTGCAAATTTAAATACTACGAGATTTTTAGTCTCAAACGATATTAATAAAGCCGTAAATGAAGTTGCTTTTTCTTTTGGTAATGAATACAGACAGATTTATTTTCAGAATATAGGATATAATTCAAACGAGGCAAAGGAGTTAATCGAACCCGTCAAAGGTGATATCAGACCTATGTTTAATACAGTAGAAACCTACGGAGAATTTCTGATACCCGGTTTACTTGCACTTATATTGCACCAGACACTTATGATAGGGTTATCCGAAAGTGTTGCAAAAGAGAGAGAGGAAAAGAAATTAAAAGAACTTTATGATGCCTCCGGTAGAAATACATTAATTGCTATTGCAGGTAAAGGAACATTTTATTTTCTGATGTTCGGTGCTTATGCATATTTCTTTTATGTCGTTACATTCAGTATGTTTAAAATTAATTTTCTCGGAAGTGTGAGTGCAGTAATTGTAATGACGGCACTTTTAATTATATCTGCAATATTTTTTTGTATAATAATATCGTCGTTTTTCAAAAAGAAAATTTTATCTTTACAATTACTTGCTTTTACTTCTTATCCTATATTTTTAATATCTGGTTATGTTTATCCATTTCATTCATTACCGGTTTTTTTACAATATGTTGCCAATTGTCTTCCTACCACGCCTTATTTAAGTGCTTTTGTC
Source organism: Ignavibacteria bacterium (assembly GCA_041653855.1). Lineage (GTDB taxonomy): Bacteria > Bacteroidota > Ignavibacteria > Tepidaquicellales > Tepidaquicellaceae > FEN-1279. The sequence goes on from JBAZEQ010000155.1 coordinate 6,307, forward strand.
AGGTTAACACAATGTGGTGCGGACTGGAGTAATATTATGCCGCAGTTTTATCATTTGCTGATTATAACGGGAATTATGGGACTTTTATCGCTTGTGAGAATGAAAGTATTATTTATGAAAAATAATGAGTAATTTTGTAGGTATAATAATTTTATTTGAGGAAATTTTATAAAATTTATTTGGTGATTTTATTTGTACGATTGAAATTAAGTGGAAGATGTACGTTCTTAAGTTCAACCCGCGAATTTAGAGATTGTGTGATAAATAATAATTTACCCCACCGTTTACGGTGGGGTTAGCAATAACTCATAAAAATTGGGCTTTAGCCCAAATGATTTTACTAAAAACTTAATTATCACACAGCCTCTTTTTTCGTGGGGATTTTTTGAAAACGAAATAAAAACCGTTTTAATTGAAAACCGCTGTGGTGGACGGTTTATAA
>JBAZEQ010000156.1:0-2874 GCA_041653855.1 Ignavibacteria bacterium
AAATTTATTATTTGATCTCACGGAAACCAATCGATACGAATTTGATTAATATACCGAATCCCGAACAAAAGCTTACTATATTAGATGGGGTTAAATCATATACAATCTGGGCTGCATATTCTACATTTCAGGAAGATACAAAAGGTAGCATTGAGAAAGGGAAATTTGCTGATATGGTTGTACTGTCTGATGATATTTTTATTATTCCCGATTCTGCATTACTTAATACTAAAGTTATAATGACTATTGTTAATGGAAACATTGTATATGAGAATAAGGATAATGCCATTAAATAATATTTTATATGTCAGAGAAGAAACTAACTAAATTATTAGAGATTATAAATTATTCTTCGGGTCTTTTAACTGAAAAGAGAATCAAAGATTCTCGGTTAAACGTAGAATTAATGTTCTGTGACATTTTAAACTGTGATAGAATTAAATTATATCTTGATTTTGATAAACCTTTGAATCCTGAGGAGATATCAAAATTTAAATTTATGCTTAAAAGAAGAATGAATTATGAACCACTTCAATATATATTGGGAAAGACAAATTTTTACGGTTATCTTATAAATCTTGATAATAGGGTATTAATTCCGAGACAGGAAACAGAAATATTAGTTGAAAAAACCCTTGATGATATTATAACGAATAAGAAGGATAATATTAACATCATGGAAATAGGCACTGGTAGCGGGTGTATAGCGATTGCGTTAAGCGGAGAAATGAATAAAAAAAATATAAAACATAAAATATTTGCAATAGATAAATCCTTAGATTCGATTGATATTGCTAAGGTTAATTTGAAGAACAATTTCATTTCCGATAGTAATATCGAACTATTAGTAAGTGATTTTTTAGATAATAATTGGAATAGTTTCAGTTTCGATTATATTGTATCAAATCCTCCTTATATATCTGAAAAAGATTTAAATGGCTTGGATATTGAAGTAAAGGATTTTGAACCGATTTCAGCTTTGACGGATGGAAAAGATGGTTTACTTTTTTATAATAAAATATTTAATTTATATAGTCAAAGTACAAATGAAATTAAAGTATTTCTTGAAATTGGAGATGGAAAAAGGTATAGAGTAGAAAAATTATTAAGTAATTATAATATAAAAGATTATTGTTTTTTTAAAGATTATAATAATATCGATAGGGTATTAAAATTAGGTTAATATGATAGCAGTCGTGCAAAGAGTTAGTAATTCAAGCGTAGAAATAGAAGGTAGTATTATAAGTAAAATATCATTAGGCTTATTAATATTATTAGGTATTAAAAAGGGAGATAATAAGAGTAATGCGGAATATTTATTAAAGAAAGTTTTAAATCTTCGTATATTTCCCGACGATAAAGGGAAAATGAATTTAAGTGTTAAAGATACAAATGGGGAAATATTAGTTGTTTCCCAGTTTACTTTATGTACTGATAACAATAAAAGCGGTAATCGTCCTAGTTTTACATTAGCAGAAGAACCTATAAAAGCTAATGAACTTTATGAATATTTTATAAATAAATTAAAGGAAGAATATGTAGAAGAAAGAATATTATCAGGGGTTTTTTCTTCTAACATGAAACTAAATATTTTAAATGATGGACCTGTAACTATATTACTGGAAAAATAAGATATGAATAAAAATATTATATTTAAGAAAAAGAAAATATATTTAATTGGCGTGGGAAAAGTCGGTTCCTCATTGTATCACTCTTTAAAAAGCTTAGGTTATGATTTGCAATTTGCATCTGATACAAATATTCACAGATTAAAAATTATTACTGCAGATGATAATAAAGTTAAAATTAGTGCTACAATAAAAAAAGAGTATTTAATAAAATCAGATGTTATTATTTATGCTGTGTCTGAAAAATCTTTAAGAAGAGTTATTAATACTTGCAGAAAGTTCAAATTAGATTTATCCAAAAAGATAGTATTTCATTTAAGTGGAATTGAGACATCCGATTTATTTAAAGTATTGAATATTAATAATATAAGTATTGGTTCACTTCACCCGTTACAAACATTTAATAAAATATCTTATAAAGATAGTAAAAAATTAAAAAGTATATATTTCGGTATCGAGGGTGGTTCTCATGCTATTAAGTATTTTGTAAATTACTGCAAGAATTTAAAAAGTAAATATATTTTAGTTCCTAAAGATAAAAAAGTATTATACCATGGTGCTTGTGTAATTGCATCCAATTTTATGGTTAGTCATTTTAGTATAATAGCTAAAATTCTAAAAGAAATATCATTAGAAAATAAATATAATGTTGAAATATTTAAACCTATAATTGAAACTACCCTTGATAATATTTTTAAGCAAGGTATCGAGGAATCATTGACAGGACCATTTGAAAGGGGAGACGTAAAATCAATTGATTTGCATTTAAAATATTTTAAAGAAAAGCTACCTTCATTATTATATTATTATATTTTGTTAGGTATGGAAGCAATGAATATGTCATTATCAAAAAAAAGTATAACGGAAAAAGAGAAAAAGAAAATTGAAAAATTATTTCTTAATCATATTTAATATATTTTATGGGTTTTAAAAAGGCTTTGTTGTTTATTATAGTATTTTGTTTCGGTAATATGTTATATGCGCAAGGTAACGAAGCTGATACTGTAAGAAAGAAAGAAACACGGCTAATTATGAAAAAGCCTGGGGGTATATTCATTTCACCTATATTAGGTGCGGAATTTCCAATTAAAGATCTTAATAGTAATTCGAAGTATGCATTTTGTTTTGGAGGAAAACTTGAATATTCATCATTAAGTATTTATCCAATAGTAATAGGTGCATCAATACAATATCAAAACCATACCGGTGCTGATGATTACAAAACAAAGTATCTTATAAATTCACT
>JBAZEQ010000156.1:2884-6724 GCA_041653855.1 Ignavibacteria bacterium
GGTATTAGTATAGATGTGTTACTAAATAAATATTTGAAATCGGGTTTTACGATTCCCTTTATATTTATAGAAGCGAGATCGTTAAGTATTAAGAGGGAAGTATCTCCTGAAGTAAATTATCTAGATTTAAAAAGTACCGATAATACAATTGGGTTTGGTGGAGGTTTTGGTTTTACATTGTACGTATTTGATATATACACTACCTATTTCTCTGCAAAAGAATACAGCACGATTTCGATTAAAACGAGATTAAGGTTCCCGCTTTTAAAATTTTAAAGCTTTCTATCTTTCCAGTTTATTTTTGTGCTTAGAAGAAATGTAAATGGCAATAATAAACCATATATAGAGAAGTAAATCTGGAATATAGGAAAATATAATAATAATCCTTTAAATCTCAATTTAAAATAAACAGGAAGTATTATTAATAATTCTGAACATAATTTGATAGTGATTAGAAAAAAATAAAGATAAAAATCTAAAAACAGTATACCGAAAAATAATATTAGATTTACAATATATAATTCAAATCCTAAAATCCAACCTAAATAATTTATTCCTAATCCACCCTTAAACCATCTCTTTTTTTGATTATATAGCTCTTTGATAGTTTTGCATTCTTCGGTTATTACAGAGCATTCGGGATTAATAGGATATACCACTTTGTAATGTTTATCCGAATTAATTTTTCTCATAAGAGCGAGGTCTTCCGTAACGGAAAAATTAATGTTTTTAAATCCACCTACATCATTATAAACTTTTTTTGTAAATGTGAGATTGTTCCCGATGCAACTTAATATTTTCCCGATTCCACTGCTACATGAAGCAAGTGATTGAAGATAAATCCAATCGAGAGCTTGAAGTTTCGCAAAAAAAGAATTTTTATAATTTATTTTTGTAAAACCGCATACCATTTGAATATTTTCACTATAATATTTTACAGTTTCGGAAACCCAGTTTTCCGGGATTATACAATCGGCATCAGTCATCAAAATTATATCTCCTTTTGCAATTTTTATTGCCGAATCTATTGCGTTTGCTTTACCTTTAAGATTTTTTAAGGTGGTATCGTCTGAATCTATAATAAAAAAATGATGTAATTCTTTAGTTTCATTCAACATAATCGATTTAGTCGAGTCGGTGGATTTATCGTTTACGAGAATTATTTGAAGAAGGTCTCTATTGTAATTGAGTTTTTTAAGTGAAGATATGCATCTCGAAATTATTTCATCTTCGTTTCGTGCAGCAACTATAACAGTAACATTAATATCACGGAATTTAATATTTCTCTTTAAAGAATTTGAACGAATGAATCCAAAGAAAAATATTATATGCAGGAAAAAATATAATACTGATGAAACGACAGCAAAAATATCCATCAAAAATGAATTACTTAAAGTGAAATATTGGAAATAAAACTTTATTTTACAACTGCAATCTTAATAATCTTTGTCTCTTTACTCCCATCAACCTCGGCTTCGATAACACCATAATAAATCCCGCTTTGAACGGATGAAACATCCCAGATAATTTCGTTATCCGCATTTGAGTTTGATGTTCCATTAAGTTTTGTAACAAGTTCACCGGATAAATCAAGAATTTTAATATTCACAGTCCCCGCATTTCCATTAATGTAATATCTTATAAATGTTTTTGAATCATAAACGGGATTCGGCCAGTTATATACCTTGTCAAATGGAAGTTTTTCGGAATAAGTATTCGTTGAAGAAAGATTTTTATAATTATTGTTGGATAAGTATTTATCCCTGAAAAAGTTTTTCCATAAGATTTTTGATTTATCATATCTGGTATTTGTCTTATAAGCGTACAAATACCCACTACCGTATACTATTATTCCTAAAGTATCGTTTAAATTTGCTAATGCAGGAGCTGAATAAGCATTAAAACCTGATTTAATCGGGAATCCATTTAAGGTCTTTCCGTTCATTCCATAAGCATACAAATCACCTTCTGATGTTGTAAAAATAATATCCATAATACCATCATTATTTATATCTCCAACAGCCATACCTGCATTAATTATTTTGTTGAAATTGACAGGGAAGTTTTCAAGTAATACACCTGTAGAATTTATAACAAACAAACCTTCATCAGCAGTAAAAATAATTTCTTGCCTTCCATCTTTATTTACATCTGCAAGAATTGGATAATTAGCATTTGTAATTTTATAATTAATATTCAATTTTGTTCCATTTAAATAAAATATTCCCGAATCATTATATTTTAAAGAATCTATTGAATTTGATTTTATTAAATTTCCTGTATAAACATATCCGTTATATCCTACATTATAAATGTATCTATTCTGATCAACTTTCGAAAAATTATCAATTGGTCCCCGCATCGATGAATCTATTACATTTGGAGTGCCATTAAGTTTTCTTTCAAGAATCCATCCGTTTGAAAAACCAAGTATTACTTTTGATGAATCGAATACAAGCGGAAATGTAATATTATTCATAGGAGACGGTAGATAATCTATTACAGAATCTGCGATAGTATTATTAATAATACTATAAAAACCTATTCTATTACTATTATTTGATGTTAAAATCAACCTCATGCTATTATTCATTGCAGATGAAAAAGCAAAAGTAGCAGGTGTATTACCAAAATTATAAACTAATATACCATTGGGATTAGACGATATCGAAGTTCCATCAGTTTTAAATCCGAATAAATCACGTGAATTATTAATAAAAAATTCATCCTTGTCGTCATCATTAATATCAAATGCAATTGGATGAATATTATTGAAAGAATTTGAACCTCCAATATATTTCGGAAATCCTGCTAATGGTTTTATAACATCCGAACCTATTCTAACTCTGAATTTCATAGCAGAGGCAATAGAATCGAATTCTGTTATGTAAATATTGTTATTTGCTAAAGAATAACTTAAAGAATTTGGATAAGTTGTCGGAGTAAATTCATTTTTATAAATATTAGCAGGTACGTAGTGATTTCCCTTGTACCAAAAATCCACAAAATATCCGTCGGAAGTAACATCTCCAAATGGTGTACTGTATGTTATACCTATATCCTGTGAGCCTTTTGCTTCCATTACACATACGCCTCTGTGTTTAATGTCATTGTTAATGGAATTAGTTCCGATTTTTGCATCTATTACATTTTCATCGATATGCCAAATCAAAATTCCTCCTCTGAAATTAGATGTATCGGAAATTGATCCGGGTAAACTCCAATCGAGATACTTTACATTAGTTACATTACCGTTAACAGCATAGATATCATAACTTACAAAACCGGGAATGTCTTTTGTAAATGTTGTCGAATCCCTGAAAGTTCTATTGCGTGTATATACGGTCTGACCAGAATTATCATAACTTCTATTTCTATTCTCAATCAGAAAATATTCTTTAGCATTCATTAGAACCTTTATTACGGTTGTATCTACAAAACTGTTTGTCGATGAAGTTTTTAAACTGAAATATGTGTCTCCAGATGAAATTATGATGGGATTTATCCATCCTAAATATATTTTTTCCCAAGCTGAAGGTTCTGGTGGAAAAATTCCATTATAACTGAAAATTGACTGCCCATCCATTAAGCCAAATCTGCCTATAGCTGTTTTTCCGGAACTTGTATTAAATAAATCGGGTAGTCCAAGATAGCTCCCTGTACTGGCGCAAAGAATTCCATTTATTCCAAGTTGTATAAGATAATTACCCGAAATCAAATCAAGTTCTCTTAACTCAGTTGATGGAATAATTAAAGAATTTTTAATGACAAAACCGGATTGTGTTGTAAAACCATTAATTTGTAGTTCTTGTAAATTCTTATTTCCCAGAAACACCGAAG
>JBAZEQ010000157.1:0-6689 GCA_041653855.1 Ignavibacteria bacterium
TGAGCTATTTTGGACTCCATACTTCGAGTGAAAAAGTGTCAAAATGAGCCATAAATATTCAAATGGTTCAAATGGTAGAAGATATAGTTAATGTAATAGGAGATTCTTTAGACGCCTGTTTGTATTCGAGGTACTTAGCGTCTAAACCAAATATCTCAAGGATAGACCACTATACTACGGGTGAGTATGGTGGTTTTTATTTTGATCAGATTAAGGATTCGGCATACTGTGTGTTGTTTCTTACTGACCCTCAGCTTTCTAAAATTACTGATTTCCTACCTAATCTGCAAACAATTCAAGTCGAAGAACATTATCTAAAAGCTCAAATTAAGAAGATGAAATTCAGCAGCCCTTATGACGAGTATGTGACCTTTCCTATAAATCGTAGTAGTTTCGAACTTGATATGGACTACGCAGATAACATATTGAAGACATACACATACGATGAATTTATTGCTGAATATAGAGAGCATAAAAACATCACCAAATTGATGAAGTGTATATTTTCTGAAAACTTTTACATGAATCTAATTAAAAAAATAGGATGTAATCAATGGAATACTAATCAAAGTCAATTAGACGCAGGTAGATTATATGGTATGCTTCAGCTAGGACAATTGTCTAGTGAAACGCCATTCAAATACCATTATCCAGTAAATGGAATTTCCTCATTGTGTAGGGAATTACTCAATCATCCAAAGATTAAGATTCATACAGCAAATAGAAAAACTATAAAGGCCGAAACCAAGGCTCAGACTAATAAGATTACATATTTGTTTGAATACATTGATTATTATATGGATTTCATGTTCGGTGGTTTTGAGTATGTAGTTGGACATACTGACGTACATAGTAAGAGCATCTCGGAATATAAGTATTTCAGGGTGCTGACACCATTTGATAAGAAATACTACTCCTATTTTGGAGTTGATGCTACATCATATAAGGCTTGGAATGAGACTTCTTTAATTACTAGCCATGATTTCAAGCGACAGCTTCTAATTCCAACACAGGCTAACTATCGCAGAATGAATGACTATCGAAAAATATCACAAGTCAACAGAAATTTTAAGGTACTCGTCTAAAAATAGATAAAATACCTATATGATAGGCGATGAAACAGTTAATGGCAAGAAAGTCTTCGAAGTTGACTTTTTAGATTTCTGTAATTTAGCTACAAGAACAGAAAGGAGAACTAAGTTCTCCTTGAATAACGAACCCCTAATGGAACATATCTTAAAGACTAGATATTCTAGGAAGTTTGTAATTAGCTACAACGGGATGATACTAGACGCTGAATCAATTGGCGGCAAGTCCAGCGATGAAGGATAATGTTGCAGTCACGATTACTGCAACCCCTAGCATCTTCCAAGTAATTTTACTCTCTGAAGCTAGAACTTTTTTAGTACTGTCCACCTGCTCAATTATTTTAGATACGGTGGTCGTACAAGTCTTAACTTGAACTTCAGAAGCTGCATTTGATATAGAATCTCTAATTCGCCTGTTATCAGAATCAACTGCTTTCCTCAATTGAGTGAAGCCAGTCGAATAGTCAGTAGAATCGAGACTATCCCTAGGAAAGGTCTGATTGAAAACAGAATCAACGGCATCGGGAGAATACTTCCACAAAGTATCCCTCTTAGCCACATATACAATCCTAGCCCTTTCCTTTATTGTATCGTATTTGAATATTGTATCTCTCATTATTACTCGCTCTATTTTTATTCTATTAGACAATGAATCTAATTGATCAGATTGACTAGAGCATGATTTCATAATACCCATTCCGAATAGGATACTAAGGAATATAGCAATAGATAGAATTATTGAAAATATGAATCCCTTGAGAGTTAATTCTTTTTTCATATTGTTTCCTTAGGCATTGAACCACTTAACTTTTCCATTTATTCTTGGTCTACAATCAACATGTACCCACGATACAGAGTTCTCGACTCCTCCAAGATTCTTCAATTTACCCTCAGCAACTGCCTTCTTGATCTTAGCCCTAGCTTCGTCTGCCGTCATTCCTATAGGGTGTAGATCCGCCGCACGTCCCAATCTGTGCTGGCTTCGGGCGGCTCCAATTTTGCATGCGGTTGTGCGAAGACCACACCATTGACGAATACCACCCGATGCATAGTTATTGATGGTACAAGGAACGCCTAAAAGCTCTCTTATCTCGTCAATCAACTGTAATAGCTTAGGGTCTAATAGGGAAGTATCAGTAACACCTCTAGGTAGCAATTCTTCGGATTTGAAATACTTCGTTAACATTTTAATGCCCTTTCTATACCCAAATATTTAGTGAATTGATAAATACCTATGTGAAGTGGAAGACTTTTGCTCAGAGAACAGTTACCGAATCAGACGGAAATCCATCGAATAAACGAATAATCGCTACGTTTGCTGTTATTGTGTATGCTGCTATTCTTTTACTAGCTTTTCTATATGCATTCCCGCTCACCGATGCAGTAATTCATATGGCAGATGTATTACTTGGCTCTGCAATGGGTACTTATGTAGTAGGTCGATTTGCTGAGAAGGGTTCTTATATTGCACCAATAGAAGAACCCGAGCGTCACAAAAAGCATATCCAAAAACCCGCTGAAGTTTCTGGCGATGTTTCTGAAGTTTCTGAAGAAGAGACTCAAGATGATTCCGAGTCAAATGAAGAAGACGATAAGAAGTAATCTCGCTATAATAAATGCATGAGAATTACAGTCATTACCGTCTGCTACAATGAAGAAAAGTCAATTTACTCCTTCCTTGCGCATTATGCCATGCTTGGAGTTAAGCGAATAGTGGTATACAATAACATGTCTACCGATAGAACAGTTGAGATATGTCATGAATTTGCTAAGGATTTCGCTGGATGTAAAGTTGAAATCGTAGACTATGATACTAATGGTCAGATCAGAGATGACGTGTATCTTGAAATTAAGAACAATGCTTGGAAGAAATACAAATCTGATTATTATATTGTAGTTGACTGCGATGAGCTTCTAGATGTCAAGGATGCTGACATGGGAGATAAAAAGAGATTGGTTAAATATCTCGCTTCTATGAAAAAGGGATACATCCTACCAAAGGTTATAGGAGTTCAGGTTGTTTCAGATACATTTGATGACGCATACGACATAACCAATGAAAAGAAGTATGTACTAGATGATACTTTCAACAAGAGATGTATTTTCAGTAGAGAATTAGTACCAGTATATCGACCCGGATGTCATATGTTCGGAGTTAATATGGCTGATAAAGTTAAGCTCGATACCTCAATTGCAGTGGAAGCTAACGTCGAACCGCTATATCTATTTCACTTGAAATACATTGATCGCGAATATGTAATCAATCGATATGCAGAATTCAAGACTAGATTATCCGATTTCAATAAGAAGAATAATTATGGACATCAGTACGAAATGGATACACAGGCAATTAACCTCAAATTTGATTATTTGATGAGGTACGCAACTACACTGGAAGAGGTCTACGCTAATGCATGATCTTACTTTGGTAAGTTGTAATTACAACACACCAGAGCAAATTCAAACATTACTCAAATCGTGGGTGTTCCACAATGCAGAGGTGAGTAAAAAATGTTTGATAATGGAGCACTCTACTAACGAGGACACAGTTCCTTTCTACGTAGATAATGGAATTCCATTTATAAGAAATAAAGGTTCTGTTCATTATCGAGGAGTTGAAGCTGCACTGCATTTGGTCAATACTCGATACATGTTATTAGTTGACTCAGACGTGGTATTTCACAAGCCACTGGAGCCGATAATCCAGTTCTACATGGACAATGATATTAATCTGGCGGGTAGAGTTGAAGGAGATAGAGGCGGTTTTCTTTTACACAAGAGAATTCATCCGTGGTACTGCTTCATTGACCTGTCATTCATTCGCAAGTACAGTATTAGATTCGTGGACATGGTTAGAGTCAATGCAACCCACTCTGAAGGGTTTTATCAGAACATGCCACGCAATGAATTCCATTCCATTAAGAAATATGATGTAGGAGCTACGTTTCTTGAAGATGCGATGAAGCACGGAGCTAGAGTCTTTAATCATAACCTAGAAGGTGATTACTTCACTCACTATGAAGGAATGTCTTGGAGGAAAGATTCAGGCAATCAAAGCTGGATCGACGCAGACAGTGAAGCTAGACGACTATTTTCGATTGAATACGAAAAATACAAAAACGTCAATCTGAATACTCTTCAATAACGTCCAGATTAGCTAATAGCATACTTTCATTTTCTGCTATTTCTGACTTGTTTTTTTCAATCGATCCTATCGTATCAGACGCATCAATTAACCTAATGTACTTCTCAGAATCACATATGTCACAGAAATATGGAATTTTTCCGTGATGAATTGCCCTATAAGTGAAATTACTATGTTCATGTCCATATTTGTTGGGGAATATCTTAAAATATCCGATGTCTTCTATCAACTGCTTGGTGAAGGTAATAAAACAACCATTGAGGGCTGGTGTTTGTCTTATGTAATCTATCCCGTACATGTTAACTGTTGATGCTTTGTTATCTATATAGTACGAAAAATGAGGGATTTTAGTAGATTCTATTTTCCTTGAATATGCTGCATTGAATCCCTTGTAATACTGGATGTCGTCATCGGCTAGAAATCCAATATCACAACCTGCATCTAAAATAGCCTTAATACACTTGTTTTTCGTTCTTGCAATTCCCCTGTTTTCAGGACTCTTGATTATGTTGATTCTGTTTCCAAATAGTGCATTAGCATATACTAGATGATCGTCTACCTCAGATCCATCATCTACTAGACACAGGTATCCATTGTACCCCGAATAGTATAGACTAAGCAAACTGCGCTTAAATATTCCAAATCTCTCTTGTAGGTTTGGCGAATTTCTCATGAATGTTGAGATTGCTAGTCCGTGCATTTTAATATTTAGGGGCCAATAAATACAAAATTGAAGGGGAAAACCGACATATGAGTGTGTTTACAGATGCTTCGTATATTATTCAGCATCGAGATCATACGGTAATAAAAGATAGAACTAGAAATTTACTGGAAGTCCTTAAACATATTCGCAGCGTGTCCTCAGATGTTGAAATTTTAGTGCTTGAACAGGATGCAAAAGAATCAGAAATAAAAGATCTAATTTCGCCATACAATGTGACGTATAAATTATTATTCAATCCAGGATTATTCAATCGTAGTTGGGGTTTTAATTGTTCAGCAAAGATTACCGAGAAAAATAAATTGATTTTTGCCGATAATGACATGCTAATTGATAAAGGATGTTTTTCTAGAGGTCTTGAATCTCTCGATACTTTTTCAATAGTCCGACCCTTTAATGGAGTTTCTAATGATATGACCGAAGGTCAAACGAATCATTACGTAAATACAAAAATAACTAGCTTGGGGAATATCAGACCGATTACCAGCTTCTCAGGCGGCATAATTATGTTTAACAAATCCGATTTTTTCAAGATCGGAATGTTCGATGAACGGTTTGAAGGTTGGGGTGGCGAAGATGACGAAATGATGTCAAATATTCAGAACCACCAATCTAGAGGGCTAATCACAGTTACTTCTCTTAATAGTCCAGTTACTCATTTGTATCACTCAAGAAACGTATACGACAGTAATACACAACCAAACTATAGCAAGAATCTTTCGTTTATGACAGATGGAAGAAGAAACGAAGGAATTGAAGTCTTGGGGAGTGAATCAAAATATGTATAATGTTAAATTCCATTGCAATTACTGTTCTGATGAAGAGATATACCAGCGAGTAGTGACGATGACTCCTAATAATACAGGCAGATGGAAGAATGTAAATGTAGTTAAGGATAACTATGACGTTTTTGTCATAATGAACTATCCAATGCACGATAACTATGACAAATCTAAGACAATAGTCTTTGAATCAGAAACTCCAACGACACGACGATTATTTCCAGCTTTCTATCAAGGCAGAGAGACAGAGTTTCTTCATGTTCATAAGACAGAATCTTTTTTCAATGTCGATCTATGGTATCATGGAATGTCATTCGATGAACTAACAAACCCTCTCAATTTCGAGAAAACTAGGTCGATGAGTATTGTAAATTCAAGTCTCAACAATCTTCCGGGGCACATTAAGAGGAATAACTTCATAAGTAAGCTGGCTGGAGTTGTTGATTATGATCTTTACGGTAGAGGATATTCGTCAAACCCTCGTTATCGAGGGGGGCTGAATAAAAAATATCAAGGGTTGGTGAATTACAAATACACATTTAACTGCGAGAACGATTTTGAGCCAAACTATTTCACTGAGAAGATTTTAGATGGGGTTATGTGTGAAAATCTAACATTTTATTACGGCTGTCCGAATATAATAAACTTCATAAATCCAAATGCGTTTATCGATCTAGATTTGAATAATGAACAAGAAGCATTGTATATCATTAGAGACTGTATAAACAACGACATATGGAGAACCATGATACCTGACATTAAAGAAGAAAAGAGACGAATAATGGTTGACTATAACGTCTTGAACATCATCAATAATATACTGGATGGAATATGACAACTACCAATTATTCTATTGGAATAACCACATTCAAGCGAAGAGAATCATATCTTTACTCATTAATAAAAAGCATTAGAAGTCAAACCGATGCAGATATTCTAATTACTATAAATCA
>JBAZEQ010000158.1:0-6684 GCA_041653855.1 Ignavibacteria bacterium
AAATATATTTAATGGTGCAGCAAATCCGAAAAGTATCAAGACCGAAAAGAAAATAATAATAAATATTTTTGTAAACTTTTTCATAATCTTATTATGTTAGTTATTTCAAATATAAGAAATTATAATAACAAATAAAATAATTATTATTTTATTAAAACCATTTTTTTTGTATCAACTCTAACACCATCCATAAACAAAGAATAGAAATAAACTCCACTCGAAAGGTTATCACCTTTAAACCGAACTTCATAAATTCCCGGAGATTTTTTTTCATTTATAAGTGTTGTGATTTCTCTACCTGAAATATCAAATACTTTAATTTCTAAATAGCTCTTTATTGTACATTGTACATTGATAATTGTACATTGATTAAACGGGTTTGGGTAATTTTGGAACAACACAAAATCTTTGGAAATATTTGTTATTTGTTCTTTGATATTTGAAATGAACGTTGTGTCTCCTCCGTTGGTTGTATGTATTCCTCTATTACCTATATAAGCCCATCCAATAAATTTGTTATAGAAATAAATAAAACTATAACCTGGAATTTTTATTATACTGGTATCTGGAATCTGAAATAACCAGTTATTTCCTCCATTTGTTGTTCTATAAATGACTCCTCTATTTTGAAGATTTGGATACTGATAACTACCGCCAACACCCCAAATTGTATCTTTATTTATTATTGAAAAGTGAAACATACCCCCAGAAATATAGCCCGTAGTTGCAACTGGAAGTGGTTGGTTTATCCAATTTAAACCTCCATTTGTACTTTTTTTCATTAAATATCCACTGGCTTTCCATCCTGTTAATGCATCAATAAAAGTTATTTGTGAAAATCCAACTTCACCATTAATCTTAATCCAATTTATACCACTATTTGTAGTTCTGAATAGTTCTAATTGAGAACCCGTACTGAAAAATCCCAAATTTCTATCATACATATAGATTTTTTGAGGAAGATAAGCAGGACTTCCAATTAGATGTTCCCAGTCATTCCCTCCATTTGTTGTTCTGTATACTCCTCCATAAAATCCATCATCATCTACTACAAATATCGTATCCTGATTTAATAAATACATATCATCGAAGTGACTTGCAAAAACAGAAGCAGGTAGCAGAAACCAGTTAATGCCGCTATTTGTAGTCTTATAAATAAATCCACCGTGTATACTCCCTCCACCTACAAATCCTGTATTTGCATTTAAAAAAATAATCCTGCTTATTCCTCCGTATGTAGAATCGAGTTTAAACCAGTTATCCCCTCCATTTGTCGTTTTAATTATGTAGTTAGTATCCGCTGATGTATTATTCCCAATAACCGCAAATCCAAGCAAGCTATCTACGAATGTAATATCGCTTAAGGGTCTGTTATTGAGATTAGGTAAATACTGATTATACCAGTTTGAAGATAGAAGATTTAGCGGAATAGCAAACCCGAAAAATATCAAGACCGAAAAGAAAATAATAATAAATATTTTTGTAAACTTTTTCATAATCTTTTATTAGTTAATCTTTTGAATTTGATAATCTATCAAAAATAATGAATAAAGAATAATAATTGTTGAAATTAAAGAATTAATTCCATTACCTCGCAATTGCTTATTTCTAATTCAAATTATATATATTTTCAAATAATGTCAAGAAAGAATTAAATGAACTAATATTCATTTTGAAATAATGATTTTGTACTATCCGCAGACCTGCTTAAATACTCTTAAAAAATTCAAACCAAGTATTTTCCTGATTTCGAGTTCTGAATAGCCGCGTTCAGCGAGTTTTTTTGTGATTAAAGGATAGCACGTACCGTCGTAAAGCTCGTTTGGTGGCGTTATTCCGCCGTCGAAGTCGGAACCCAGACCTATGTGGTCTGCTCCGATAAGTTTATAAATGTAATCTATATGGTCTATTAATCTATCGAGAGGAATCCCACCCGATAAATCTTTTGAGGAGAGAAATATTTCTCTTTCCTGATTAAATTTTATCATATCACCCGAATTTGCATCGTAAATTTCCTTTAACTCTTTCGAGTATTTTTCATATGCATTTTTTGTCCTTATTGCGTCAGCATTTATATCTATAAACGCATCATAAAAATTCATCATAATTATTCCGTCATTTTCACCAATCGCATTTATTTGTTCATCGGTAAGATTTCTGTAATGCCCGCATAAAGAATAACAATTTGAATGAGATGCTATTATTGGATTTTTTGTGGTTTTTAAAACATCCCAAAATGTTTGTTCTCCTGCGTGTGATACGTCTATCATCATTCCTACTTCATCCATTCTTTTTATCACTTCATAGCCGTACTCAGTTAATCCACCTTTAATATTTTTACCCGATTCATCCTTTGCGGATGTGCCGATTTTATTCGAGTTATTCCACGTAAGTCCTATATACCTTACCCCCTGTTTATAAAATTCATTTATACGGTCTAAATCGTTTTCAACAGGGTTGCCTCCTTCGATACTCATCAAACCACAGAGTTTACCACTTTGGATTATAGAAATCATATCATCATAAGAATTTGCGAATTTAAATCTGTCGGAATTTTCAGCTTCGATTTTTTTAAATCTATCTATTTGGTCCTGAGTAAATTTATAAGCTCTTTTCATATTTTCGGAATCTGTCCATAATGAAAATACCTGAAGTTTAATACCTCCCTCTATCAGTCTATCTAATCCTGTTTGAGTGTTATTATCTTTCCTGTTGAAATTTGCACCTCTTTTGTAAACCTGGTAAATGTAATCGTTGTGTGCATCCACTACGATAGCATCATAATGTAATTTATAGCAATCTGATGCTATGTCTTTGAATTTATTTTCAGGATTCAATATATCGGTCTGCTTTAATGAATCTTTTGAAATGTGCATTCCTTCGCTTTGTCTTCTATTTATATCATTTCCGTTTTTACAAAAAGAAAATGAAAGAAGTAAAAAAGCAATAACAGGTAAAATAAATATTTTTTTTGTCATTTTATTGTTGTTTATTCAAATTCAATAGCGGTGTCAGCTTTTGGTCATATGGTGTAATAACAATCGTATTATTTTTTGAATTCATTAAATCTTTTAAAGTCTC
The DNA here is from genome assembly GCA_041653855.1 of Ignavibacteria bacterium. Lineage (GTDB taxonomy): Bacteria > Bacteroidota > Ignavibacteria > Tepidaquicellales > Tepidaquicellaceae > FEN-1279. The sequence continues at coordinate 3,082 of JBAZEQ010000158.1, forward strand.
TATATACTTCCATTGCAAGTACTGAGGATTTATTGTATTGGATATTATTTTCTGTGCTTCCGCAATTCCCCTTGCTTCTACCTGTTTCCTTTCGGCTTCCTGCTTCTCTTTTTGCAATACGTAAACCATTTGTTGCGCTCTTTGCTCGGCTGCAATTTTTTCATCTATTGCTTCCCTTACTCTATCCGGTAATTCAATATTACGCATTAATACTTTCTCGAGTATAATTCCTCGCCCTTCAAAAGATTTCTCCAGATTTTTTGTGATGTCATTTGTGAAGTCATCTCTTTTTGAAGAATATATATCCGTGGCTGTATATTTTACGCTAACATCACGCAAAGCTGTTCTTGTGGCAGGTCTCACAATTTTTTCCATATAATCTATTCCAAGTGTTCTAAGTAAATTTGGTGCCTCATTTTCGCTTAACCTGAACCAAACTGTAACATCAAGTTTTAATGTAAGTCCATCGGATGATAAAGTAATTATTGCATCTTCACCTTTTAATACACCTTCATCTTTAACTCCGCTCATTGTATATGCTTGAGTTTTGACATCGAGTTTTTCAACCTCTACTAAAGGATTTACAAGATTTAGTCCGCTCTTTAATACATTATCCTGAACATTCCCGAAAAGTATTGTAACACCTATTGTTCCGGGACCTATCTGAACAAGTGATGCAAATACTATTGCAATAAAAATCCCAATGATTATAATAACTTTGAGCAATCCAACCGTCTTGAAGAGTTGAGGATTATCTTTTGTTTGCTTATTTATGGAAAATAAAACGAATAAAATTACAACGAGGAAAATAATTAAAGTAATCATATTAATATTATTTAAATTTTAAAAAATTACTAAATTCCCAAAATCCTATTGTATAACTCTCTGTCTCTTAATACCTTTATTGCTTCTTGCAATTGTTTATCTGTATCGAAAGTAGCCGCAATCTGCTCTGCTTCGGTAATAATCATTTTATTTATTTCTGCTTCGATGCTCCTTTTTAGTTCTTCTTTTGCATTATCCAGTTCACCGGATTTCTCATACGAAATTTCTTTTTCGAGTTTATTTAAATATTCATAATAAGAAGATGAAAAATTTTTCTTTGTACCTATTTGTTTTAAATCCTCAAGCTTTTTATCAGCTTCCGATTTATAATCGAAATTATTTGAATAAACAAACTTTTTAAATTCTTCGAAAATATTATCCGTGCATTTAAAAATTTTTAAATTAGGATGGCTTTCCAGATAATAAATCGCAAATTTAAAAAACATATCCTTCATCAGCATTGCAGAGTGAATTTCACTTTCAGGTTCGAGTTTGATTTCTATGTCCGGTGTTATTCCTCCGTTTGCATAAACCAATCTTCCATTCAATGTCTTAAATTCTGTCTGCTGAAATGTTTCCGAATTCAGGAAAACCCCCGATTTATTTTCCTTAAAATAATTCTTTTCCTGAATCCATCTGCCCGAAGGTGTGAAGTATCTGGATGTTGTTATTTTTAATCGCGATTCCCCGTTTAAATCTTTTATATTCTGGACAAGTCCTTTCCCGAATGACTTACTGCCGATAATTACTCCTCTGTCTAAATCTTGAAATGCACCTGCTACAATTTCCGAGGCGGAAGCTGTGTTTTGATTTATTAATATTGTTACCGGGATGTCTTTTGGTATAATTGGATTTTCCCTTGAAAAAAATTTCTTTTCCGATTCCTTGCTGTTTCCCCGTGTGGTTAATAGGAAACTGCTTTTCTCTGTAAATTTATTAAGTATCCCGATAGCCGCATCCAGCAAACCTCCACCATTGTTTCTTAAATCGAGTATAATGCCTTTAAGATTGTTTTGTGCCTTAAAAGTTTTTAAAGTATTTTCTACTTCGCTTTCAGCATTGCTTGTGAACCTGTCGAGTTTAATATAAGCTATACCGTCATTCGGGTCACCGATAAATCCCGAATATGAAATATTTTTTAAAATTATTTCCTGTCTGGTAAGCTCGAAATCGATTGTTTCTCCTTCTCTTTCTACCTTCATTTTGAGCTTTGATTCGGGTGTCCCTCTGACAAACTGCCTGACACTTTCAAGCTTAAGCCCTTTTATATCACTGTTATCTATCTGAAGAATTATATCGCCAACTCTTAAGCCTTTTCTCTGGGCTTCATAACCATTCATAATCTCCGTAATTCTAATAAGCGAATCTCTCATCTCTACTATTATTCCAATACCTCCGTATTTTCCTGTCGTTATTAATTCCAATACATCACGGTTTTTATCGTCATAATATACCGTATATGGGTCAAGTGTTCCGAGCATACCTTCAATACCATATCTAAAAAATTTATCTACATCTATTGCATCTACATAGTTTAAAGCAATTTCTTTGTATACTTTTCCCATAATGTCCATATTCCTGTTTATCTTATCGTATATATCGGTTTCTTTTTTATAAGTCGTACCAAGCAGAAATGCCGAAAATAAAAAGACAATAAGAATTATTGGCAGCAGATTCCTGGTTTTTAAATATTTTTTCATATTGTGGTTATTAAAAAATTTCTATTTTTTTTTATTAATTATATTTAATATTTCTTTTTGTAGAGTTTCGATATCCTTTTTGCCATCGAGAATTCTAAACCTTTTAGGACTAAGTTTTGCTATTGTTTTGTATCCTGAAATTACTTTTTTGTAGTAACTTTTTTCCTTCTGCTCTATTCTGTCGTGACTTTTGCCGGATATTTTTCTCCTTTTAAGATTTTCCTCATAATTAATATCTAATAAAAATGAAAGGTCGGGGACGAGATTGTTCGTTGCAATTTTATTTATCGTATTAATTATTTTTAAATCAATTTTTCCGCCGTAACCCTGGTATGCTGTGGATGAATCGTAAAACCTGTCGCATAATACAGTAAATCTTTTTTTTAATAGTGGTTTTATAATCTCTTCGGTCAATTGGTGTCTCGAAGCTGAAAAAAGTAAAAACTCCGTAAGATATTTCATCTTACTGTTTTTCCTGTCGAGAAGAATTTTTCTGATTTTTTCGGAAATTTGTGTCCCTCCCGGCTCTCTTACAAGAACGACTTTTTCATTTTTTTTTATCAAATAATCGTATAAAAGCCTAATCTGCGTTGATTTACCGCATAAATCGATTCCTTCGAATGTAATAAACATAGTAAATGATATTTTATACTTAAATTATATATTTTTTAAAGCAATTTCAAAATATAAATTTTTTATTTAATTTGTAACTGTTTAAAATTGTAAATCGATTTTTGTTGTTTAAAAATAAAAATATATTATTGATTCTGCTGTTAATTGTTTCCTTTGCGTCGGGATACTTATTAACCTATGTGCGGTATAGCAATCAAAACATTTTACTCTCCGAGTTTAGTTTAAAAAAAACAGGAAATTTAATCACTTTATTTTTTTTAATAATAATTGCTTTTTTTATAATATATAATATTATATCAAAAGCAAAGTATAATATTTTTAGTCTTTTCATTCTTCTTTTCGTGTCCCTGTCTGGGCTGACTTCGCTTGCAATATCCATTGGTTTTTCGGATAAAGATTTTAAAATAACATTTGCATTGACATTTTTAGTGTGCTATGCTTTTGT
>JBAZEQ010000159.1:0-6675 GCA_041653855.1 Ignavibacteria bacterium
TCGGGTGTTAATACTGCAAATGAAAATCTTGAAAAAAGGCTTCAGGAGCAGAAAGAAGAGGTCGAAAACCTGCAAAAGAAATTCACGCAGGAATTTGAAAACCTTGCAAATAGAATATTCGATGAAAAGAGCAGTAAGTTCACTCAACAAAACAGGGAAAACATCGACCAGATTTTAAAACCACTTGGGGAAAGAATAAAATTATTTGAAAGCAGAATCAACGAGGTTTATACAGACGAAACAAAGCAAAGAACATCCCTTGCCGAGCAGATAAAGAGCCTTAATGAATTGAACCGGCAGATGAGCAAAGATGCAACGAACCTGACAAATGCATTGAAAGGAGAATCGAAAACTCAAGGTAATTGGGGGGAATTTATTCTTGAAAGTATTCTTGAAAAATCAGGTTTGGTAAGGGATAGGGAATACAGCGTCCAGTCTACATTTACAGGTGAGGAAGGAAAAAGACAAAAACCCGATGTAATTATAAATCTTCCTGAAAATCGTCATATTATTATTGATTCAAAAGTATCCCTTACGGCATACGAACAGTTTTGCTCTATTGAAGATGATGCTTTAAAAAAGATTGCTTTGAATGACCATATTAATTCTATTCGTAATCACGTTAAAGAATTAAGTAAAAAGAATTATCAGAATATTTATGATTTATCCAGTATGGATTTTGTGATTATGTTTGTTCCTATCGAGCCCGCTATGGCAATTGCATCTCAGGCGGATATCAACATCTGGAACGATGCATTCGAAAAAAATATTGTGATAGTAAGCCCTTCGATTTTACTTGCAACGCTTAGAACAATTACAAATATCTGGAAACAGGAAAACCAGAATAAAAATGCTCTTGAAATTGCACGTCAGAGCGGAGCTTTGTACGATAAGTTCGTTGGTTTTGTCGATGACTTAATAGGTATAGGAAAAAAAATAGACGATACTAAAGAGCATTATTCGGAAGCTATGAAGGCAGCGGAAATATAGTAAAGCGAATCGAGAATATTAAATCTCTTGGTGCGAAATGGAGTAAATCTATGAATAAAAATTTATTGGATAAAGCATCTCTTGATGAAGAAATAGAAATAAAATAAATTTAATCTTTTTACAACGCTCCAGCGTAGTAACATTAGTAACAAGTAATCATTCGTTCCAACGCTGGAGCATTGGAACGAGAGAAAGTACTGAATGAAAGAAGCATTATTTTACGAGAATCTCAATGATGGAAAGGTGAAATGCACGCTTTGTCCAAAGGGGTGTGTCATTGCAAATAGTAAAACCGGTGTTTGTGATGTGAGGCAAAACTTAAAAGGAAATCTATATTCTCTCGTCTATGAAAAACCCGTTGCTATTCACATTGACCCGATTGAAAAAAAACCACTCTATCATTTTCATCCCGGCTCTGAAATTCTTTCAATCGGAACTTACGGCTGTAATCTCGATTGTCAGTTCTGCCAGAACTATGACCTCAGCCAGGAATTTGAAGCCTCACATTTTGAATTAATAGATAATGTCGAACCCGAAAGAATTATAAAAACCTGCATAGAAAAAAATATAAAATTTGTCGCTTTTACTTATAATGAACCAACGATTTTTTACGAATATATGCTCGATATTGCAAAGCTCTGCAAAGTAAACGGACTGAAAACCGTATCGGTATCCAACGGACAGATAAATGAAAAACCCCTCAGGCATTTAATCAATTATATAGATGCTTTTAATATAGATTTAAAAGCTTTTAATGATGATTTTTATAAGAAAATTTGCAACGGTGATTTACAGACTACAAAAAATACTCTGAAAATAATTGTAGAAGAAAAAAAACATCTTGAAGTTACTTTTCTTTTAATTGAAAAATTTAATGACAACGAAACCGAATTCAGACAAATGTGTGAGTTTATAAAGAATCTTGGTGATGACGTTGTGCTTCATATCTCGAGGTCCTTTCCGAGATACAAACTTAAATTCGATACTACTCCGATTCAATTGATTAAGAAATTTGAAAAGATTGCAAGAGAGTATATTAAATATGTATATGTAGGGAATGTATATTAATGAGTAATGAATTATGAGTAATGATTAATGAATAATGAGTAATGAATAATGATTAATATCCAATATGTAATTACTCCGAAGGAGCAAAATATTTATAGAAAATATATCAATTTAAATAACCGCTCCGGAGGAGCGGAATATAAATTGAAAATTTAATTTTTTTCTTATGAAAATCAGAAATCCATATTGTGCTGGTTCTTGGTACAGCGACGACCCTGTTGAGCTTGCCAACGAACTTGAAGAATATTTAAGTAGTGTAAAAAAAGAAAATCTCAATGTCAAAGCCATCATTGTTCCTCACGCAGGATATAGATACTCAGGGCAAACAGCCGCACATTCTTTTAAACAATTAAACGATAAAACCGAAAAAGTAATTATTCTCGGTACGGCACATCGCTATCCGTTAAAAGGAGCTTCGGTTTCGGTTTATGATTATTATAATTCTCCGCTTGGAAAAGTAAAAGTATCCGATGATATAAAAAATTTATTGAAAGAAAAATGTGTGGTTTCTATCGACGAAGCTGATTACGAAGAACATTCGATTGAAATAGAAATTCCTTTTTTACAGCGTGTACTTGGTAATTTTGAAATAATTCCAATAATTGTTGGGAAAGTAGATTCAATAGAATTTTCAGAAGTTCTTGAAAAATACTATAATGAAAAAACCGTTATCATTGCATCTGTGGATTTAAGTCATTTCCATTCTTATGCAGAAGCAAAAAAAATGGATAACTATTCGATTGATTGCATTCTTAATCTGGATTCCAAAGGAATAGGTAGAGCGGAAATAGATTCCCCTTATGCCATCTCTGCTTTGCTCGAACTTGCAAAAAGAAAAAAATGGAAAGTGAAACTTCTCGATTATAAAAACTCCGGTGATATTATACCCGATAAAAGAAGTGTCGTGGGTTATAGTGCTATTGCTTTTTATGAAGAAACAGGCGAAGTTTTTTCGCAAGAGGAAAAAGAGCTTATGGTTAAGATTGCAAAGAATGCAGTGGAAACGTATATTATGGATGACAAAAAAATTCACTACGAAGATGTTCCTGAATCTTTTAAAAAAAAATTAGCTTGTTTTGTAACTCTGACCGATAAAGTGGATTTACGCGGATGCATCGGAACTATAGAGCCGGTTGGGAAATTATATCAAAGTATAATAGATAATGCAATCAGTGCGGCAACTCGCGACCCGCGTTTTGCACCCGTTACTAAAAAAGAATTGAAAGGTCTAAGTTATGAAGTTTCGGTTTTAAGCGAACCCGTGGAAATATTATTTTCTTCCCGGGAAGATTTATTTAATAAGATAAAAGAAAAAGGTGTTATAATTTCGAAGTCAGGAAACCGTGCCGTCTATCTTCCGCAGGTGTGGGAACATTTCTCTAATCCCGAAAGTTTTCTTTCGAGCCTTTGTAGCAAAGCAGGCTTGAATTCCGGCGAATGGAAAGAAAAAGGAATGAAGTTCTTTGTGTTTGAGAAATTATAGTTTGTGTTTAGAGTGAGTTGAGTGTGTAGAGTGAATAGAGTATATTACGTATATGTAATGTTCACAATAAATAAAAACCTGAATTTCGAAGACTAAGCGTAATTCTTTTTCTGAACCCCGAAGGGGTGGAAGTATTATAAGATTAAGTAAAAGCAAATAAATGAACCCCGTAGGGGTGATATTTTAACTAAGTGATAACCGCATTTTAAAAATTTAGAAAACTAAAATAATAATATTAAACTAAAATATAAATCCTATGAAAATTTTTATTGTTTTACTCGTAGCTTTTTTTACCCTTACTTCCTGCGGGATTATTAAAAACCTGACAGGCTCAAAAGAAGAAAAGAAGGAAGAAAAATCCGAAAAAAGAGCAGAAGTAAAAGACGATGCTAAAACAGACGAAAGAACTGAAGAAAAAACCGATGCAAAAGAGAATGTATCTACGGGCGGAAATACCGATGAAATTATTATGAAAGATTTTAATAAAAATGATTTACCTTCTGATGTAAAATATCAGGGGAGCATTATTAACGGGAAAAGATGGTCTGATAAAAACGGAGAAAATATAATAATTCTCACTACAACAAAAGAACACAGCACAGGCAAAAAAGGATACGACGAAGAATTCGAAAGAGCAAAAGAACTTTATGGTTACCAGTATATAAAAAAATCCGACGGGTGGAGTCAGGTATGGAAGATAAATGATTTTATAAACAATTGCCCCGTCGATATAACCCTTGAATTCATCGGCGGCTCTCTTACGGTTACAGACTTGAATAACGATGGTATAGCGGAAACAACTTTCCTTTATAAAATGGCGTGCCGCGGAGACGTTTCTCCCTGTGATTTGAAACTTATAATGCACGAAGGTGAAACTAAATATGCAATTAGAGGTTCGATGAAACTTTTCGTAGATAATAGGTGGTACGGTGGCGATTATAAAGTCGATAAATCATTTAATGATGCTCCCTCCGGTTTTCTCGAGTATGCAAAAGAACAATGGAACAAATTTAAAACGGAAAAACTGAATTAAGTAAAAATTTAATTAATAAATTTTTGTCGTAAATAATTAAACAGGATTATTATTAATAATAATCCTGTTTTTCTATCTAAGTACATATTTTAATATACCTAAATCAGTCTCAATTTGATAAAGCGTTTCTCAAGAAAAATTCACCCCACTAAAAAAATCCGCTATTTTTTTAAAAAAAACTAACCTTTCCTCTGGCATAATATTTGATAATACAATAGTTATTGCTAACTAAAATTCTTGAAAATATTATGAAAAATTTTTTAGTTATTTTAATTTCCGTATTTTTTATTACAGGTTCCGCTTTTTCACAAATCGGGGGCTATGCATTGAATTTCGATGGAAATGACTATGTAAACTGTGGAAGTAGTTCGAATTTGAATCCCTCTACGGCACTTTCAATCGAAATGTGGGTTAATCTTACAGATACCGTAAGAAATCAAAAATTACTTAGTAAATTTGGGTGGGGATCTACAAGCTCCGGCTTCATTTTGGGAGCGGTCGATGGAAAGTTATATCCTGAAATTTTCACTAATAACGGAAGTGGCTGGGTAGGCTATTCGACTACTTGCGGAGCAATCCGGAAAAATGTCTGGACTCATCTTGCCATGACCTGGGCATCTGGTGGGTATATGTATTGCTACGTAAATGGAGCTAAAGTAGATAGTGTAGCCACAAATAACTCACTGAATACAAACTATACATCTTTATGCATAGGTCAGTGGGATGGTGGTTATTATTCTTCTGGATATATAGATGAAGTTCGTCTGTGGCACGTTGTGAGAACTGAGACGGAAATTAAGACCAATATGTACAAAGAACTTAACGGAAACGAGACAGGTCTGAAAGCATATTATAAAATGAGCAATGGAAGTGGTGGTACTCTTTCCGATAATCAAACGAACGTTGCTGCAAATAATGGCTCTATATCTGGTGCTACATGGAAAGCATCGGGATGCTTTGCAGGACCGAAAAATTGTTTGGACTTCGATGGAACGGATGACTATATTAGTTTACCCGCTTCTTTTGGTAGTGCCTTTAATAGTTTGCAGCATTTTTCATTTTGCGGATGGGTATACCAAACAAATTTAAACACAGATACGTGGGGGACTTATTTCTCTGTTTACAATACTAATCCTCCTTACGGTAGAGTTTCTTTTCACCAACTGCAAAATTCGAGTTCATCAGGACCTGATGATATTTTAATTTCAATTAGTCAGAACGCTACAACCGAATATGGTGAGGCATATACAACCAGTAATGTGCTTGAACTAAATAAATGGATACATTTTGCATTTATATATGACGGAACTTCCACTGGAAATAGTAACAGGTTGAAGTTTTATGTTAATGGTAGAGAAGTATCATTGACCTTTCCTTATAATATTCCTTCTTCCTTTACAAGCAGTTTCGACAGATACTATCTGGCAAGGCACAATAATCCCGATTACTTCAAAGGTGGAAATTTCGATGAATTTTCATTCTGGAATGTCAGCTTAACCCAAAGCCAGGTGAGAGAAATTATGATGAAATCCTTAGTCGGTAATGAAACAGGTTTATTTGCTTATTATCGCTTCGACCAAAAAAACGGAACAACACTGTTTGATATAACTGCAAACGGACATAACGGTACTCTGATAAATATGGATGAATCTACAGCATGGGTAACATCAGATGCTTTCAATACCTGGCTCGGAAGTGAAAGTAACACATGGTCAACTGCAAAAAATTGGAGTAGGGGCAGTGTTCCTGTATCTACGGATAATACGGGAATTTATAAATGGGCACTCGGTAATGAATTATCTTTAAGCGGTGTTCCAACTACAAATCATATGTTCTTTTCTTCAACTTCTTCACCTACATTAAATTCAAACTTTACAACTAACGGGGAATTTCTCCTAAATAGAGATTTGGATTTAAACGGCAATACAATTACTTTGGGAAGTAATGGTTATCTTAACGAAGGAAGTTATAGAGTGTATGGTACATCGGGAGCTATTACAACAACAAGAAGTTTATCGAATATTTCCGCCCAAAACGTAGGCGGACTTGGTGCAACAATTACAACCTCAGCAGATATGGGTAGCACAACCATTACAAGAGG
>JBAZEQ010000160.1:0-6673 GCA_041653855.1 Ignavibacteria bacterium
TGGATGTCGTTGTAACTGCCTTAATTTTGAAAGTTGAAGCGGAGCGAAAACCCGCTTTAGCGGGGTAAAAACAACCAGTAGAATACATTCAATTCACAATTGACGGTTGTAGCAGACCTAATTTTGAAAGGTAAACACAACGACACCCTCATTAGTATCTTCGGCAAGTTCGTTGTAGCAGACCTAATTTTGAAAGGTAAAAACAACTTCGTGCTCGATTCATTCGTAATCAGGAATGTTGTAACTGCCTTAATTTTGAAAGGTAAACACAACATATTCATTTATGTACCAATCCCCGTTCGCGTTGTAACTGCCTTAATTTTGAAAGTTGAAGCGGAGCGAAAACCCGCTTTAGCGGGGTAAACACAACTACGGCACGTCCGGATGAAACAAATCACTGTTGTAACTGCCTTAATTTTGAAAGGTAAACACAACTTTATTTGTGTCATTGAGCATTTTTGTAACGTTGTAACTGCCTTAATTTTGAAAGTTGAAGCGGAGCGAAAACCCGCTTTAGCAGGGTAAACACAACCATATTCAATGTTCAATTATCAATGTTAAATGTTAAATTAAGAGCGGGGATTTGTTATTTTAGCTACATTAAATACTATTACTTTAAATGTATTGTAAATTTGATGTATTAAAACATTGAACATTTGCAACTTTGCAATTTGAAATTGTATGTGCTGTCTTAATTTTGAAAGTTGAAGCGGAGCGAAAACCCGCTTTAGCAGGGTAAACACAACTACATTCAATGTTCAATTGTCAATGTTAAATGTTAAATTAAGAGCGGGGATTTTGTATTTCGAGAGTCCCCCGATGAATCGGGGAGACTCTCCGAAACGGAGAGATGACTTATTAGTTACCCCGTCGTTTACGGCGGGGTAAGAGAAATCTCCTGATAAAGGGGCTTTAGCCCAAAAATAAGCCGCTTTCCCGTGTCGGGGAGTCTCTGTTCTTGAGGACTCCCGACACAAATTAAATCTACCATTCTGCAAATCGTTCTTTTCTCTTAAGATTCAGCCCATGTATTTAGAGACCGTGGACTACATCAAAAAATAATTGTTTCCCTTCGTGTCCTTAGTGCCTTAGTAGTATTTCTTTCGACCTTGATAATTTAAATTGTATACCATATATTATTATGGCATCTATATTGTTCTTTGAAATATCATACTTCCTTTGCGGACTTTGCGGTTTGAATTATTTAAAAATAATGCGGTGTTACGGTGTTACTCTATTTTATAACACCTGTTATTCTCAATTTACCATCATAAGTTATTAATAAATTATGAACTAATATTCAAAGAATTACAAAACTGTAACACTGTAACGTTATTACGGACATTCGGATTAAAAAAACAGTAACTTAGATTTTAAAATCCTGAAACTGTTACCCGTACAGGATAAAAAGTTTTCCGCTCTTAATCTCCAAAGAAAAATTCGTGAAAATTAATTTCTTTCTATGTCGTCTGTATGCAAAGCTCTTTTCCTCGCCGTTGTTGGTGTTTAGTCTGTTCTTTGGACGTCACCAACAACAAAAAAATTCGCTCTTATCAGACTCATCTGTGTTTATCAGTGTGCCTGCCGTGGCAGGTTCGTATTTTATCGTTGACATTTAAAAAGATATACCATATAATAATACGGCTATTGTTCTTTAACATAATTCTCACCCTTTAGGTAATGTTTAACTAAGGGTTAATGGGAGCAACTATAGAAACGATAGAAACGATAGAAACGTTTCTGAAAAAAAGATTCATTATAAAAACATATATTTATTTTGAAAATACAAAATATGCGTTTCCCGGACTGCAAAATTTCTTTCTTTTCGTATTTTTCAAGAAATCAGTTTTCATAATTTTGAAAAATATTTTAAAAAAACTGTGGAAATCAGTTACTTTCTGTGTAATCTGTGGCAATAGATTTTTACAATAATCTTGTTAAAATTTAGACTTTAATTATCACTCAATATTATGTATTCTTGTATTATATGAAAGACAGACTAATACTATTTGTGTTTTTATTCGTTGGATTTTTTGTGAGGCGTTTATCGCTTAAGCTGGCTCAAAAGGCTGGTAAACTACTTGGATTGTTTTTTTTTATCTAATTCCTATCCGAAAAGAGATTGCTCTCGATAATCTTTCAATGTGCTTTCCTGAAAAAGACGAAAATTGGAAGAAAGATATACTAAAAAAATGTTATATAAATCTCGGTATAAACCTATTCGAAATACTTTATCTTCCCAAGATGAGAAAGGAACTGCTCGATACAATTGTTTCATTCGAACAGCATCATTTAATCGTTCAGTCTTTACAAAAAGGTCACGGAGTATTTTTTATCAGCGGACACATATCGAATTGGGAGATAACGGCTTTTGCATATGCAAAAATCTTCAGAAGTAAACTGAATGTTCTGGCAAAACCTCAATCGAATAAATTTATTGACGAAAAACTGAACTACTACAGGGAGTTGAGCGGAAACGAAATAATCCCCACAGGTGCATCGGTAAGAAGCGTATTCAAAAAGATTTTAAGAAATGAAATAGTTTGTTTTCTCGTTGACCAGTCTGCACATCCTTTATATTCCATATATGCGAATTTCTTCGGACATAAGGTTGCTACTTTTTCGGGACCTGCCAAAATGGCTCTGAAATTTAAAACAGAATTGATTTTTGCTTACGCCGTCAGGCTTCCGAATTATACATATTTCATTTCGGTCGATAAAATTAATTATGACGATATTTATGAATATAACGATGAGAATGTTATTAAGTTAACGGAGAGAATAAATAAAAAACTCGAAGATGTAATCCGTGCAAATCCCGACCAGTGGCTCTGGTTCCACAGGCGGTTTAAACACATAAAAGATGCTCAATCAAAGTAATATGGAGTTTCAAAATATTCTTATTATCCAGACTGCTTTTGCAGGTGATGTTATTTTGACTCTTCCTATTTTGGAAGCAATTAAAGAAAAATTTGCGGATACTAAAATATCTTTCTTGTGTATTCCCAATACGGCATCTATACTCCTGAATAATCCGTTTATAGACGAAGTTATTATTTATGATAAAAAAGGTTCGCAGAAGGGGATTTTGCAATTCAGGAAATTTTTGAATATCATAAAAAGTAAAAATTTTGATTTAATCATTTCTCCGCACAGGTCGTTAAGAAGCACTATGATTTCATATTTCTCAAAAGTAAAAGATACGATTTCTTTCGATACTTCGGCTTTTTCTTCCAAATATAAAACAACTGTAGTTTACAAAAAAAATGTACACGAAATCGTAAGGAATTTTAGTCTACTTGCACCTCTTGGAATTGTAAGAAATGAAATCATTCCGCCAAAATTATTTACACTGGAAAGAGACATTTATGTTGTAGATAAATTATTATCGGAATTTAAAATTGGTGAAGACGAAAAATTCGTAACGATTGCACCCGGTTCTGTATGGTTCACAAAAGCATATCCAGAGATAAAGTTTGCAAAAATGATAAGCTTATTAAATGAGTTTAACGTAAAAATTGTATTGGTGGGAGGAGAGGATGACATCGGTTTATGTGCTATGATAAAAGTATTATGCAGGAATTCTAAAGTCTGTAATGCGGCAGGGAAGCTGACGTATTTGCAATCTGCGGATTTGATTCGCAGGTCAAAAGTTCTGGTAACAAATGATTCGGCACCGCTTCATCTTGCAAACGCAGTAGATACAAAAGTAATTGCTGTATTCGGTGCTACAATTCCCGAATTCGGATTTTATCCGTATGGAAAAAACGATTATATATTCCAGGTAAACGGGTTGAAATGCAGACCTTGCGGAATACACGGAGGCAACAGGTGTCCGATTAAAACTTTCGAATGTATGAACAAAATTGATGAAACAGATATTGCACTGGAAGTGATGAAGTCTGTTACTTCCTGATTTCTCTCTTTCCCAATCCTTCGAGTTTTCTCATCACGTATTTTCCCATCATATCGAATTCTATATTTACCCTGTCATTAATTTTAAAATATTTAAAATTAGTAACATCGAAAGTATGGGGAATGATAGCAACTTTTATGAGAACTGTTTTTCTTGTCTCTTTCACAATTTCAGCAATGGTAAGGCTGATACCGTTTATTGAGATAGAGCCGACATAAATAATGTTATCTCTGAACTTTGAAGAAAACTCTATATAAAATTCCCGGCTGTCTTCCAGCTTATTTATTTTCTTTACTCTACCTGTTGCATCCACGTGTCCCTGTACGATGTGTCCATCGAGTTTTGAATTGAGTTTCATCGGCTTTTCGAGATTTACAAAACTCCCGATTTTTAAGTCGCCGAGATTTGTTTTGCTCAGGGATTCTTTTATGGTTGTGAATTCAAACTTATTTACTTTTTTTGCTTCGATAGTCATACAGGCACCGTTGATAGACATACTATCACCTGTCTTTATATCGTTTAGATATTGCCTTATAGTGGGTTCTACAAGAAATTTTATGCTGTCGCCTTTTGGTTTATTGGCAACTATTTTACCCATATCGGTTACTATACCTGTAAACACTTCTTTTAATGTTAAATTAATAAATATTATCCGCCACGGCGGATGCAAAGAGCGCAAATGTTAAATTAAAAACGCAATTCTATTAGTCAGTCTTTCTTAAAATAAAGAATTAAATCTTTTCCTGATTTAAATGAATTATTCAAAAATAAATTTTTTGTTTTTGATAAAGTAGTAATTTTAAAATCCCTGAATGCAGATATACCTTCGCCTATTATTTTCGGTGCGATAATAATATAAATATCATCAAAGAGATTCTTCTCAATAAATTGCGAAAAAATATTCGCACCTCCTTCCACAAGGACACTCGAGATATTTAAATCGTGTAGAGCTTTAAGAATATCAATAAGAGTGATATTTTTCTTTCGAGGAGAATTTATTATTATGGTTTTATCCGATTCTTTATCTGCGAATATGTTTAAATGTTCGGGTAATTTGGAATCTTTATCTATCACTATTCTGTATGGATTTCTTCCCTTGACCAGCCTGACATTCAAATGCGGGTTATCGAGAATAGCAGTATTTTTTCCAATCAGAACCGCATCATATTCACTCCTTAATTTATGAACAAATTTTAAGGATTCTTCACCTGTAATATATTTTGATTTATTATTTTTCAGTGCAATTTTTCCGTCGATGCTCTGGGCTATCTTTAAAGTTACATACGGGATTTTTTTTGTAATATTCTTTATAAAAAATTTATTAAGCTCTTCGCATTCTTTTTTCAAAATGCCATATTCTACTTTTATTCCGGCTCTTCTAAGTTTTTTTATCCCTTTTCCATTTACATCGGGATTAGGGTCTTTTATACCTATGATTACTTCTGAGATTTTTTCTTTAATAATCAAATCCGTACAAGGTGGAGTCTTACCGAAATGTGAACAAGGTTCGAGATTAATATATAGTGCTGAATTTCTTACATCGTATCCGTTTTTCTTCGCATTATTAATTGCATTTACTTCAGCGTGTGCCTCTCCGAATTTTTTATGATATCCTTTACCAATTATTTTTTTATTTTTAACGATTATACAACCTACTAAAGGATTCGGTGAAACGTAACCTATACCTTTTTTACCAAGTTTGATGCATTCGTTTATGTAATAATCTTTTTTATCCATTATTTCTTAAAAGCATTTTATTTTTCATTTTTGTCAGTACGCTGTCTTTTGATTCCCGATGGTATATGTATGTTGGTATATCCAATTTCTTTACATTAAATTTTGCTTTTATCCTATTGTAAAATTCATAATCGTATCCGTAACAGTTTTTAAATCCTTTAAATCCATATGCTTTTTTCTTTCCGAAAAATGTAGCCCCGATTATGCATTTGTTAAGATGAATCAGTCTTTTCTGGTCTCGGACATCGGGTACTAATAAATCATCTTTTTTTCCGATAAACTTGCAGGTTGTATGAATTAAATCTACATCCGGATTTTTGTGAAAATAAAATGTTCGTAAATCAAGATGGTCTTTTTCGTATTCATCGTCGGAATCCAGAAATGTTATATACTCACCTTCAGCAATTTGAATACCTGAGTTCAGTGAATATGCAGTATTCCTGTTGCTATGCCGTAAATATTTAATGTTATCATATTTTTTTAACAATGGAAATAAAATATTTTCCACTCTGTCAGTACTGCCATCATCTACTATGA
This sequence comes from Ignavibacteria bacterium, assembly GCA_041653855.1. Lineage (GTDB taxonomy): Bacteria > Bacteroidota > Ignavibacteria > Tepidaquicellales > Tepidaquicellaceae > FEN-1279. The sequence goes on from JBAZEQ010000160.1 coordinate 6,191, forward strand.
TTATCTCAAAATGTTCGAAAGTCTGATTCAAAACGGAATTTATCGCTCTTAGGATTTTGTCTTTCCTGTTGAATACGGTTATTATAACAGATACAATTACTTTTTTATCGGTTAGTTTCATTCTTTAATTAATATTTACTCCTCTTCTAATCCACTGTTTGGGGTCGAGAGGGGAGTTATTCTTCCACAGTTCGAAATGAAAACACTGCCCGTTATTATTCTCGGAAGTTTTTGCAATAACATCTCCTGCACGTACCTGACTGTTAATTTGAATGTTAATATCTTTTACTATTGCATATACACTCCTAAAATTATCGTCGTGTTGGATAATTATAATATTTCCAAAATAAGGCAGGAAAGAGATTACCTCGACTTTTCCGTCAGCAACACTTTTAACTTCCGAACCTAACGAGATAGAAACATCTACTCCATTGTTATAAGTAACGGTTTTGGTTTCCGGATTAATGGATTTTCCGAAATCAA
>JBAZEQ010000161.1:0-6656 GCA_041653855.1 Ignavibacteria bacterium
GAATTAGAACGTATGTAAGAAAGACCTGCCTGTGCCGATTCTTTCATCACGTCACCAAGCTGACCCGTTAGAACAAATTTATTTGTGCCTTTCATTACCGTAACATCAACGTTTAGAATCTCCCCGCCCATCGAAGTCCACGCCAAACCGTATACAGAGCCGATTTTGGATTTCTCGTCTTTAACGGTGCTTTTACTTTCGTATTTCTGCACACCAAGATATTTTTCTACGAGTTCTTTTGATATTATTATGCTCTTCGGTACTTTTTTCTTCTGAGATACTTTATCCTTTGTAACTTTTCTTATTATGGATGTAAGCTCACGCTCCAGACCCCTTACTCCGGCTTCTTTTGTATAATCGTGTATAACTTTTAAAATTATTTCATCCGGAAATTTTATATCATTTTCATTTAACCCGTGTTCTTTTATTTCTTTTGGTAAAATGTGACGTTTTGCTATTTCCACTTTCTCGAAATCGAGATAGCTCCTCATTTCTATAATTTCCATCCTGTCCTGAAGCGGCAGAGGAATATTGTACTGCACGTTTGCTGTTGTGATGAAAAGCACATTTGATAAATCGTAATCGATATCTAAATAATGGTCGTTGAATGTATTGTTTTGTTCCGGGTCGAGTACTTCCAGCATAGCACTTGCAGGGTCGCCGCGGAAGTCATTTCCCATTTTATCTATTTCATCTATTAGTATTACCGGATTGCAGGAACCCGTCTTTTTCATTGCTTGAATAATTTTTCCCGGCATCGAGCCTATATATGTTCTTCTGTGTCCGCGGATTTCAGATTCATCTCTCACTCCGCCAACCGAAAGCCTTGTGAATTTTCTGTTTAATGCCCTTGCTATGGATTTACCAAGCGATGTCTTCCCAACTCCCGGAGGTCCTACGAAACACAGTATCTGACCTTTCGGAGATTTATGAATATCTTTTTCCTTTAGCATTTTCAACACTGCTATCAGCTCCAGTATTCTCTCTTTCGGCTTTTCCAGATCATAATGGTCCTCGTCGAGGATTTTTTTCGCATTTTCTAGGTCGAAATTATCTTTTGTAAATTTATTCCAGGGAACACTCACCATCCAGTCTAAGTAATTCCTGATTACACCAAAATCAGGGGACATCGGTGGAGTTTTTTTCATTTTGTTAAATTCTTCCATTGCCTTTGCCTTGATTGGTTCCGGCATTCCGACTTTCTCGATTTCCTCTTTCATCTTTATCAGTTCGGGGTCGGTTTCATAACCCTCACCAAGCTCCTCCTGCAATATTTTTATTTGCTCCTGTACAATAAATCGTCTCTGGTTTTTTTGCATTTCTGCCTGAACTTTTGCATCTATATCTTTTTCTATATTCAATACCTGAAGTTCCGATGAAATCAAGTAAATTAATTCGTAATATTGCTTTGATAGCTCCTCCAACTCGAGTATCTTTTGCTTCCTTTTTATTTCTACGTTTAATGTTGAAGCAATATAATATAGTTTCCTGTCGGCTTCCTTTATATTTTCGTAAGCTACGAGTGTCTCATTAGGTATAGATGGATTTTTCGATACGTATTCATTAAATAGCTTAGATGCCTGCCTGATTAGAGCAATCAGTTCCGTATTTTCTACGAAATGTGTAAACTTGATTTTCACTTCCGCCGTAATATAATCACCTAATCGGAAATTCTCCACCTTTGCAGGAACTATTCCGTCTACCAATACCTTTATCAATCCGTTTGGAAGTCTCAATACCTGCAAAATCTTTGCAATTGTGCCGGTTTCATATAGATTTTCCGGTGTTGTTTCCTCTATATCAGGATTGATTTGCGATACTACTAGTACATATTTTTCCGAATCTATAGATGTATTTATGGCTTTTACTGTCGAATCCCTTCCCGCAAGTATGGGAAATATTGTAAAAGGAAAAAGCACTATATCTTTTAGCGGTAAAACAGGTAATATCGTAGGTAAAAGATTAATGTTTTCGTTTTTATTAGAATCCGGTTCGTGTTCAGATAAAACTTCGTCTTTAAGAATATCTTCTTTCATTATTTATTATTAAACATATTTTTTGCAGACCTTAAATATAAATCTTATCCATTCGATTTAAAAGGCAGAAAACAAATAGCATATACTATTGTCGGTTGATAGATTTAAATAACATATAAAAAAATACAGTTTATTTTTGCTTAGTATTTAGTCTTTGTGATTTATATTTTTTTTAATTGTACATTGTACATTGTACATTGTACATTGAAAATTGTACATTGATTTATTTGTCTTGATTAAACATTTTATTAAAAATAATTTATATAAATATTGAATTTCTTGAAGATAATTAATTATAAAAAATATTCGCTTTTTCTTTTAATCTTTTTTTTGTTCGTATATGGGTGTAATTACGTAACCTATAGAACAATTACAGAAGAGCAAGTTGAAGGCGGCGACGACCCCGAGCCTAACTATGATGTTACACTAAGTCCCGATTATCAGGATTTTGTTACTTATATGTATTTGGGAAACCGTGCGGAAGAGTTCGGTACGTTTTTTAATAAGTTTTATCAGGCTCTCGTGGATTATGACGAAGCTCTTACTGATTACAGGGCTTCTACGATTACAGCCTATAACCGCAGGCTCGATTCACTTAATATTACACCGCCGATATCTTCGACAGCAAAAGAAAAATTAGATAAGGTTTTAGCGAGATGCTCGAAGATTATTCAGTATAATAAAAGTACAAGATTTCTCGATGATGCAGTCTTATTGATAGGTAAATCTTATTTCTTTATGGGTGAGTATTTACAGGCAGAAAGAAAATTCAGTGAATTTCTGTCTAAACTTACAAAAAGTAACCTCTATGACGAAGCAATTTTATATCTCGGTAAGACTAAAATTAAACTCGGGAAAAATACCGATGCCGAAGTAATATTATCCAACCTCTTTAAAACAACTCTGGATAATGAAATAAAATCCGAAATTACTCAGGACCTCGCAGTGCTTTCAATATCAAAAAATGATTACAAGGGTGCAATAGACAATTTTGTAAAATCGATTGAATTTACAAAGGATAAAGAGAAAAAAGCAGAAAAACAGTATATACTCGCTAAGGTTTATTCACAGTTCAAACCTGAAGATGCTTATCTTGAATATAGAAAATCTTATGATTTGACTTCGGATTTCGATTTAATGTTTTATTCAAAGCTGAACGAAGCTAAGTCGTTTAATGAAATTGGTAAGACTAATGATGCTTTTGAAATTCTCGACAGGTTAAATGGAAAATACAGGGATTATCCTGAACTGAAACAACTTGTGGAACTTGAGATTGCAAATACTTATTATTACCAGAAAAAATATCACGAAGCAAGAACTAAATATTTCGATGTGATAATTGAGTATGCCGGAACTAAAAGCTCGGCAGATGCATATTATCATCTTGCTTATTATGCTGAAAATGTGAAAAATAATTATTTGAATGCATATATAAATTATAAAAAAGTTACCGAAACAAATTCTGCTTCGGATTATTCGGGTATTAGTACAAAAAGAACTAATGTACTTGATAAATATTTTTCTTTGCGTGCCGTAATTAATGATACAACAAAAATTACGTTTCCCGATAATGAACCCGATTTTATTATTTATAAAGAAAAGAAAGAAAAAGAAAAAGGTATTGATAAAAAAGATATTGAATATAAAGGAAATGAAATTCCACCTGAAGGTCCGAAAGGTGGAGGATATGGATATTATATAAATTTAGATACTCTGTTTGATGTTGAAGGAAATATTCTTGTCGATTCAAATAAAATATTAAAAAAAGAAATAAAAGATACATCCGAAATTAATATTTCAGGAGATACATTAACAAAGAAAACAGAAATCGAGGTTAAAAAATTAAGCCCCGAAGATTCACTTTTACTTGCCATTCACGTCGAGGATTCTATAAAAGCGGAAAAGGATTTGATTAAAATTGATGCGTACTTCCAGATTGCAGAGCTGTTTTTATATGATTTAAATAGAGAAGATTCTGCATTATATTATTTAAACCTGATAATTGCTGATAGTCTGCATCCCGAAAGGACGGCTAAAGCACTTTATTCGGTTGCTACTATTTATAAAAATCGTAACGAAGAAAGCAAATCGATTGAAATATATCAAAGAATAATTTTACAATATCCGGGGACGATTTTTGCAAATGAATCAAGAAAAATACTTGGGATTCAGATGCTCGATATTTTAGTGGATTCTGCAGAAGTATTATACAAATCTGCGGAAAAGAAGATAGTTAAGAATGAATATGGTTCTGCTCTTTTGGATTTACAAAAAATATTGTTGAATTATCCTGCTGATTCTTTTTACGTAAAATCGTTGTATTCGGTCGGATGGATATATGAATATGTTTATATGAATAAGGACAGCTCGCTTGCATATTACAATAGACTTAAAAAAGATTTTCCGAATTCCCAATATACTCTTTCTGTAAATCCGAAATTGGAATTTTATTACTCTTATGATAACAAAGATACTACTAAAATGTCTTTGGATTCAACCGGGATTTTACCGGATTCTTCTGGTGTGATTATTGATTCTCTTAATGTTAAAAATAATATAAACATCCAGCCCCCTAATCCGGAAAAAAATAAAAATGAGGGAGAAAATATCGAAAATGGAGCACCAATAATAAAACCAAAAGAAGAAGAGATTAAGTAAAAAATCATATTTGTGTTTATTCTTTAACCGAAAGAAATAGGGTTTTATAAAATCCTTTTTCTGAGTAAATTAATATATGCATAATATAATACTTAAAAATATTATTTCCGGCGGACAAACTGGGGCTGATAGGGCTGGACTCGATGCGGCAATAATTTTGAATATTCCAACCGGTGGATATTGTCCTAAAGGATATTTAACCGAAAATGGTAAGGATGTTTCTCTTAAAAAATATAAATTGAAAGAGCTGAAATCATTAAAATATGAAGATAGAACTATAAAAAATGTATTGTCGAGTAATGGTACGGTAATTTTTTCTAAAACCGATAACAAGAACATATGTGGCGAAGGCTCGAAACTTACATATGAAATAGCTATTATTAATAAAAAACCTGTGATAATTAATCCCACTAAAAAGAAGTTTCTGAATTGGCTGATTAACAATAATATTGAGATATTAAATGTTGCTGGGAATAGAGAAAGCCAGTTTCCCGGAATTTACAATAAAACTAAGATTTTTTTGATTAACGCTTTAACTGATAATGAGTAATTTATTTATATATCAATCTTCTGCAGGGTCGGGAAAAACATATAAACTTTCTAAGGAATATTTAAAACTTGCTTTCAAATATCCGGGTGCTTTTAAAAGTATACTTGCAATTACTTTTACAAATAAGGCTACGGAAGAAATGAAAAACAGAATTCTGAAATTTCTTATTGACTTATCAAATCAAAACGACCCTGAATTAAAAAAACAATTAACAGAAGAAGGAGTAGAAGGAAATATACAGGAACTGGCAAAAATTACGTTGCAAGCCATTCTACATAATTACTCGGATTTTTCCATTAGCACTATAGATAGTTTCTTTAATAGGGTCTTGCGTTCTTTTTCAAAGGAACTGAAACTTCAGATAGGATATGATATTGAATTAGACCGGAGTGAGGTATTAAAGAAAATTACGGAAATGCTTTTTAAAGATTTGAATAAAGATGTTGAATTAAGAAAGTATATTGAAGAATTCATTTTAATGAAGATAAGCGAAGATAAAGGATGGGATATCGAACGGGATATTATGAAACTTGGTGAAGAAATATTTAAAGAAAGATACTGGGAGAAAAAATTCCAAATTGCTGAATCGGAAAACTTTGAAGAAATTAGTGATAGCAGGGAAAAGATAAGAATTCTATTAAAAGATATAAATTATCTAATAAGTAATTTTGAAGATTATTTAAAAAAGATTGGCGATGATTCGGAAATGGTAATGAAGCAATACGGGCTCGAAGTGGGGGATTTTGCGTATTCGGAAACGGGAGTTATAGGCTTCCTTTTATTCAAAATTAGGAGGTTTAAAAATTATGATATATCGGCAAAAAGAGTTCAAAAAGCTTATGAAGCGAATGAAGGATGGTTTGCCAAAAGCTCAAAGAAAAAAGAAATTATTCAAAAAGCAATCGATGATGGTCTGTATGCACTTTTAAAAAATGCTGTCGAATATATCCAAAATGAATCTGTAAAATATTATTCGGCGAAAGAATTAAAAAATATTTTGTACACTCTCGGAATATTTGAGGATTTGATTTCGAAGTTAAATGAATATAGAATATCGAATAGACAACTTTTGCAATCCGACGTAAATAATATTTTACAGGGATTAATCTCAACCGATAACTCTCCCTTTATTTATGAAAAAATCGGAAGTAATTTTAAAAATCTTCTCATCGATGAATTTCAGGATACATCGACTTTTCAATGGAAAAATCTTCTTCCTTTAATTATTAATGTCCTAAGTGAAAAGAATACTGCTCTTGTAGTCGGTGATGTAAAACAATCTATATACAGGTGGCGTAGCGGAAATATGATGCTATTGCTAACACAAATCTACGATGACCTGGAAGGATTTAATGAGTTAATTAAAACGGAATATCTTAAAACCAACAGGAGAAGCAGAGAAGAAATTGTTA
>JBAZEQ010000162.1:0-6644 GCA_041653855.1 Ignavibacteria bacterium
GCTTAGAGAACCGGTTACTTTTATCTCTTTTGTATTTATAAAAGTTTGGTTCAATTTTTCCGAATATCCTATAATAATATTTGTTTCTTCCGAATTATTTATAGAACCCGGTACAGGCGATAAATACTGGACGGTATTAGACATCAATATTTCTTTAGTGAAAAATTGAAACGCTAAAACCATAAAAACAATATAAAATTTTTGTTTCATAATAATAATTATTCGTTTATATAAAACAGAAGAATTTTAACACTTCTTACTTTATGCAAGTTATTTATTTTACAATAGGTATTAATCATTCTACTGTAATAAAATGTAACAAATTGTAAGGCTGTAAAGTGATGATATTAATTTTATTATTAATTTATATTGACTACGAATTTACTGAATAAATTGAAAATGAAAAAATATAATTATCAAAAAAGTTCTATAATAGTATTATTTGCACTGCTTCTTGCTTTTGTATTCTTTGCTCATTTTACACCGGGAAGAAAAAAAATACCAAAATTGGTTGTCGGGATTGTTGTTGACCAGATGGCTTATGATTTTATTCCCCGATACTGGAATAAATATTCCGAAAATGGATTTAAAAGATTAATCAATAATGGCTTTTTCTGTAAGAATACCAAACTTATACATTTTCCTTCTTATACAGCGGTGGGACATTCGAGCATTTATACAGGTTCTGTTCCGGCAATTAACGGAATAATGGGTAACGACTGGTATGATAGGGAAAAAGATGCTATAGTATACTGCGGCGACGATGACACCTGTAAAACAGTGGGAAGTATTGCTAAGGATGGGAACATGTCCCCTTCTTCTTTGATGTCTTCAACTATTACAGACCAGCTAATGTTATCTAATAACTCTAAATCGAAAGTAATCGGAATTGCTTTAAAAGACAGGGGTGCGATTTTTCCGGCAGGACATTTTGCAAATGCAGCATACTGGTATGATGCGAATAATAAAAAATGGATAACAAGCAATTATTATATGAATAAACTTCCCGGCTGGGTGGAGGAATTTAACAATAAAAAGCTTCCCGATTATTATTTAAGCAGACAGTGGAACACTCTCTATCCAATAGAAAACTACACGGAAAGCACAGAAGATGATAATGAATACGAGGATACTTACAAAGGTGAGGTGAAACCTGTATTTCCTCACAATATTTATGAATTGAAAGATAGTAATCCTAATATCCTAAGAGCCTGTACGTTCGGAAACTCTTTCACAAAAGATTTTACGCTCGATGCTATTAAATATGAAAACCTTGGAAAAGATGATTTTCCGGATTTTCTTTGTGTGAGTTTTTCTTCAACCGATTACGTGGGGCATAAATTCGGTCCGAATTCGATTGAAGTAGAAGATACATACCTGAGAATAGATAACGATATTGCAGAATTATTAGAATACCTCGATAATAATATAGGTGACGGAAACTATCTTGTTTTTTTTACGGCTGACCATGGTGTGTGCAGTAACACGGGATACCTGAAAAATAAAGGATTTCCGGCGGGGACGTTTTTTACAAAAGCAATTCTTGACTCTGTTAATACATATCTCGAAAGAACTTATAACAAAAAAAATCTTGCATTGCATTTTTTTAATCAGCAGGTTTATTTTAATTATAAGCTAATAGAAGAAAACGGATTGAATTTAAATGAGATTGTAAAAAACACTGCATCATATATTAAAAACAACATCGAAGCAGTAGAAAATGTTTACACATACGAAGATTTTAAAAACGGTAATTATAATGATTATGCTTTTAAATTTTTTAAAAACGGATACTACGAAAAAAGATGTGGAGAAGTTTTTGTAAATTTCAAACAATACTGGATTGAAGACCGCATAAAGGGTGCCGAGCATGGCGGACCTTATGACTACGATATTCACGTTCCTCTCGTCTGGTATGGATACGGAATAACCAAAGGTGAAACCTCAGAACCGATTGAAACGGTGGATATCGCACCTACCCTTTCAAAACTATTAAATATAGATTTTCCAAGTGGGTGTGTGGGAAAACCAATAAAGGAGATAGTGGGAAATTAATCAAAATACTTTATCTCTACTTCACCGTTTTCATATATCAAAATATATGATGAAGGAATATCTGTCCAGCAACCGGAATTATAATATGTTATACCTTTTTCGGGATATTCATATTTGTTTTCTTGATGTGTATGTCCGCAAATAACCACGTTTGCTTTTTTATGTTTTGCATATTCAGCCGCCCCATCAGCCACTTTTTTTGCGAGCCGTAGCCATCCTTTACTCTTGCTTTTTAGAAACCTTGCAACGGTTTGTTTTTCGCTTCCCCATCTTTGAATTCTATCATAAATAAAAGATGCAATATTGCTGATAATCACATTTTCGTTTAAGAACCTATCGAACTGATGACCGTGTATTGCAAGAAATTTTTTTCCGTTTAATCTCCAGCTATATTCCTTAAATACTTCGATGCCAATTAAATGCGACATTATTTCGGCAAGACCATCATCGTGATTTCCTTCGACCCATACAACTTTGGTTTTTCTTTTCGGGTTGGATAGTTTTCTGACAACCGATAGAAGTCCCCAGTGTTCTTTTTTTAATCGTGCAAAATTCAGGTTGTCGAATATATCGCCGAGGAGTATTAACCGGTTAAACGTATATTGGGAAAGCATTTCCACGATTTGCTCAGGGCGGGCAACCTCCGAGCCAAGATGTACATCGGAAATTATGATTGTATTTACTTGTTCCAGTCTTAATAATTTAATTAATCAATATTAAAAATAAATTAAAGATATTTCGAAAAGGTTATTTTTATGTAAATAAAATGTAAAGAAAAACCGAAAGAAATAATCGGATTTAATAATTTTATCCAGCCTGCAACTTTTTTTACCGTTTTTTCGTCATATAAAGAGAACTCGAAGTAATTTACAAAGCTATGAAAACAAAATTTACTTTTACTATTAGCTTTGTAATCTGACTTACCTGTAAGATTTTAGGGATTCAGAATGTATTTTTGAGCATTTTTTATTCTCTCACTACCTCCGAAAGAATAAACAACAGGCTTATCGTTTAAAATGTTGAGCCTGTTTTTTTATTTATAATTACTTTTTACAAATCATATCCAGTATCGAAAATTTGGTGTAACATTTAATTTATTTTTGATATATTTTAAAAGAAAAACCTAATATGAAATTTAGAAATTTTGTACTGGCAGGTTTAATATTAACCAATCTTTCTTTCGCTCAAATTCCCTTTAATAATACTCCGACCTGGATTTCGACTAATTTTCCTAAAACATCTACGGGTTGTGCCTGGGCAGACATTAATAATGACGGGTGGATGGATTTAGTCGTGGCAAACGGAAACGATATGAACAGGCAAAAAGTTACGGTATATTTTAATACTGCCGGAACTCTTGCCACTACTCCCGGATGGGAATCGAATGATATCGATTATCACGGGCATTTATCCGTAGGCGATATTAATAACGACGGTTGGACCGACATTGCCGTATCTGTTTATCTCGGTGCTGCCGGATTTAATGCAAAAGGTAAAGTGAAGATTTATATGAATAATAACGGGACTCTTGAAGCCAATCCTTCCTGGGTATCTGCAGATACTATGTATACCTTTAGTTGTGCTTTAGGTGATGCCGATAATGACGGGTATCTCGACCTTGCCGTTGCCTGCGGAGAAAGTTATAATCTAAAAATTGACCAGATGCGAATTTATAAAAATGTAAATGGTACGATGCAGACTTTACCATACTGGAAAAGTGCAAACCTCACATACGGTATGGATGTTGATTGGGCTGATATTAATAAAGACGGAAAATTAGAATTAATATTTACGTGTGAAAGAGGTCCGTCTATTGCCTACCTGAATTATGGCGATTCAATAGGGCATACACCCTACTGGACTTCTACGGACGCAAGTATTAATTCCAATTCTCTCTTTCTCGCAGACATAAATAACGATAGCAATATTGATTTGGCTGTTGCAGATAATAACCAGATTGGGGGAACAGGAAAATTTAAAATTTTTTTAAATACCGGAACTACTTTTAATACAACTCCTTTTTGGAGTTCAAGTTTTTCGGGATATGGTTCGGGAATTATTCTTGCCGATATAGACTTCGACGGGTGGAAAGATTTAATCACGGGCGGCTGGTGGAAACCCTGCTACATTTATAAAAATACGAGCGGAACATTTCAAACCACACCTCAATGGACATCATCCACAAGTAGTGTTGTTGAAGCTATCAAGTGTGCAGATTACAATAACGATGGTCTCGATTCCCTCACGGCAAATTTCACCGGTAATGGGACGAAAAAACTTTATTACTTAAATAGAAGTCCTCTTCAAAAAATTGTATGGGCAAAATTCGGAACAACTATCGTCCCGCAAAGCGATTATTGTTTTAATCTTGAAAACGGATGGCTCGTTTTTAAAAATGCTCCGGCAAATTCGGTTTCTGTATCTATTAGATATATTGCATCCCACGACCTTGATTTTGCAGTTTCAAACTGGGATAATACAGGGATAGGGAATTATGTATTCAAAAATAATATTGTTATCGGAATTAATAAATCGATTGCGGAAATTCCGGGAGAATACAAATTATACCAAAATTATCCGAACCCGTTTAATCCAACAACGATTATAAGATTTAAGATTAAAGATTCAAGATTTACTACCTTAAAAATTTATGATTTACTCGGAAAAGAAATTGCAACTTTAGTAAGTGAAAATTTAAAACCCGGTGAATATGAAATTAATTTTGATGCAAGCGATATAACATCAGGCATATATTTTTATAAATTAAAGTCAGGGGATTTTTCCGAGACGAAAAAAATGATGATGATTAAATAGCATTATTTATTTAATTAAAGATTATTAATTAAGCCTCTTTTAACATTTCAGATACAAATTACTGTATTTAATAAAAATATTAATGTTTTTATATTTGTTTTTAAGAACAATTAATCCTTTCTTATATGAATAAATATATATTATCAAAGACAGCAGAAAATCTTATTGGCTCGGGAATAAGAAAAATTTCCGATGTTATTAACGCAAGAATAGAAAAAGGTGAAAAGATTTACAATTTTACAATTGGTGATTATAATCCCAAAGTCTTCCCGATTCCTGAAGGTTTGAAAAAAGAAATAGCTGAGGCTTATAAAGATAACCAGACAAATTATCCACCATCTGAAGGTGTTGCGATTCTTCGTAATTCTGTCTCGGAGTTTATAAAAGAAAGAGGAGGATTTGATTATAAGCCAAATGAAATAGTAATAGGTAGTGGTGCAAGACCTCTGACCTATACACTTTTTACTACAATCGTTGACCCGGGTGAAACTATTTTATATCCTGTACCGTCGTGGAATAACAACTGTTACGTCCAGCTTGCGGGGGCTAACGGGGTTGCAGTGGAAACATCTGCGGAAAATGATTATGTACCTACAAGAAAAGATTTATTGCCTCATATAAAAGACGCAGTATTACTTGCTATGAATTCTCCTTTAAATCCATCGGGTACTGCATTTAAAAAAGAAGCTTTAAAAGAAATAATTGATTTGGTTGTAGAAGAAAACAAAAGACGCGGTGAAAATAAAAAACCACTTTATATTTTCTTCGACCAGATTTATTGGATTCTTACATTTGGTGATGTAAAGCACATCAATCCTATAGATTTAAATCCTGCAATTAAAGATTATATAATTTTTATCGACGGGATTTCAAAATGTTTTGCGGCAACCGGTGTGAGGCTTGGCTGGGCTTACGGTCCGAAACCTATAATGGATAAGATAAAAAATATACTTGCTCATATTGGTGCGTGGTGTCCGAAACCGGAACAGGTTGCACTCGGTAAGTTTTTACAGAAAAAAGATGAAGTAGATAAATATTTTACGGATTTCAAAAATGAAATTGAGACAAGATTGAAAATATTTTATGAGGAATTTATGTCGTTGAAAAAAGAAGGATACAATGTAGATGCGATTTCTCCGCAGGGTGCAATTTATCTCACCATAAAGCTTGATTTGAAAGGAATGAAAACAGTAGACGGAAAAGCATTGGAAACAGTCGACGACATTCTGCAATATGTCCTCGATGATGCAAAGATGGCAATTATTCCGTTTTATGCATTTGGAGCTTCTAAAGATTCGCCATGGTTCAGGTTATCGGTTGGAACTTGCAGTGTACAGGATGCAAAAGATGCGGCAATGGCTTTGAGGAATTCATTGCATAAACTAAAAAAATGAATTTAGAACAATAAATGGTGAGTGAAATTTTTCATCGATAAGATTTTTTATTAAATAATTTCACAGAATATTTATTGAAGTGCAATTTTAAGTGTAAAGGGATTTTCTCTTTACACTTTTTCTTTTTATTGACACACGCCGGAACACTTACTCACAATGCGTTTCCAGAGGCGCTAGTTTTCACCATCAAATTTTAAAATATTTCATTTTAATGCAAAATAATTTCAATGAAACTATTTTTTTCTTTTGCTAAAATCTTCTTGACTATTAAACTTATAATGTTATATTTGTGAAAGTTTTTTAAATGTAAAAATATTTTTTGAATTTAGCTTTAACATATAACGTTAAAAAAGAAATTGAAGAGGGAATTTTAACTTCTGC
>JBAZEQ010000163.1:0-6614 GCA_041653855.1 Ignavibacteria bacterium
TGTCTTGTTAGGTTTGGTTACTAACAATTTGAGACCTTTGTGTAATTCTTCCTCATCAAAGAAATGCATACCGCCAAGATTAAAATAACCGGGAATTACGTCCAGTTTTTTATAAACCGTCTTAGCGGAAATGTTTAAAAGTGTTGCTACTTCCTTGACCGAAAGATAACGGATTGCCATAAGATTACTCCTATAGTACCCTACACACCTTTAAATTTTTTTTGTCTCAAAATCCCAACTAACCATTAAAAATAGACGCTTCATTTTTACCGCAATAAAAATTAGTTCTTTCAAACATAAAAATAAACATAATTTAGAAAGGAGGTCAAATTGGCTCAATATTCTAGAAAGCTAAAAAAAGGTACACGTTGGTGGTATAAGTTTTCCTTAAATAATAAGATATACTTCTCCAAAGCTATTTATTTATCGAAAAATGAGGCTAAAAGAGCTGAAAATGATAAGTTCGAGGAAATGTCTAAGAAGCTAAGAAATCCTTCTTATAAAGCAAATATAAGCCTTTTAGAGGCTATAAATGAGCGACTTGACTATATTAAAACTAAGAAATCAAGAGGATATTATAGGGAAAATAAAAGGTACTATTCGGAATTAATAAAAGAATTTGGGGATAGAGAAATCAATGGAATAAATAAAAAACAAATGAATGATTTTTTGCTGAAAATGTCCCAAAGATTACAAACTCAAGGCAAAGATAACTATGCTGTAAATTATGCACTAAGAGTTTATAAAGCATTATTTCAAATGGTTATAAAAAATCATGAATTAGAACTGAAAAATCCATGTTATGGTATTAGTTTTTTCCCTATTGTAAAACGACTTAAATATATTCCTACTGACGATGAAATTGAATCGTTGAAAAAGTTATGCGATTCAGGAGAAAGACTACTAATTGATTTTGTACTAAATACTGGGGCTAGAATTTCTGAAGCATTAAAGGTGAATGGTAAAGATATAATTGGTGGATATGTAATTTTATATACGAGAAAAAGTAAAGATTCAAATTTAGTTCCTCGTAAAGTTCCTCACCATATGAAACTGCCCAATTTAAAAGATGACGAAAGATTGTTTTCACGTTGGGCCGATATACCTAAATTCTTAGAAAGGAAACTAAAAAAGCTTGAACAAAAAAAATGGTCATATCATAATCTCCGCCATAGATATGCCTCATTACTTTCTAAGCAAGGAAAACCGCTCTTTGAAATAATGACATTGTTAGGACACACCAATCTAAAAACAACACAAATATATTTACAACTTTTAAACTAACTGTAGCCAGGCTGTAGCCGAAAAAAAGAAAAGGCGATTAGATTTTATCTAACCGCCTTATTTTTATTTGAGCTGGCAGAGGGACTTGAACCCCCGACCTGCTGATTACAAATCAGCTGCTCTACCAACTGAGCTATGCCAGCAATAAAATACAAGATAATTGTTTTAAAAATATCTTTCAACTGAAAAAAAATAAAATTATTTTTTAAGATTATTTATTATTCGTTGTTTGTTTATAAAGAGACCCTGTTTACTTATGGTTTTTACCGTTTCGTATAAATTGCAATTTCAGCATTTTAAGTGTGATTCCGAAATTTACTTTAATATCATATTTTCCGGTTATTTATTCCACCAATAGTAAGTTGCAATCTCTATGTTTTGTTGTAAAGATTTTTCATAACTTGGGTCAATTGAGACAACTTTTTTCCAATCAATTAAAGCTTTTTCGTATTCTTTAAGTTCAAAATATACAATACCCCTGTTAATAAGAGTAGTAATATCTTCTGGTTTGTGATATAAGACTAAATTATAATCTTTAAGAGAGTTCTTATACTTTTCCAGTTTAAAATAAGTCAAGCCTCTTGCAAAAAAAGCATAGTAATAAGTCGAGTCCAGTGCAATTACTTTAGAGAAATCTTTAAGTGCTTTTTCGTATTCTTCCATCATATAAAAACATTCTCCTCTGTTGCACATTGCAGGCTTATTTACCCTGTCGATATCCAGTGCTTTTTGGAAATCTTTTAATGCACTTTCAAGTTCTTTTTTACCAAGATAAGCTTTTCCCCTGTAATTATATGCTTTGCATTCGTTTGGGACTATTTCAATATATTTTGTATAAAGGTTAATGGCTTCTGTAAGATTGCCATTTTCGTATGCATCCGAACCTTTATAAAATAGTTTTAAAGCCTGGATTGTTCGTTTATCGTATAATCCGCTGTCTGCTACAGATAATACATCATTTATAGGAATCATAAAATTAATATTTTCACCTTTAAGTAGTTTTGAAGAACTGATTCCTACAAGCTCACCGCGTGAATTAAATACCGCTCCTCCGCTACTGCCGGAGGAAATACTTGCTGTAATTTGAATCCTGTTTCGTTTATCTTCTCCAAGTATTCTAAAGCCGCTTACAATTCCTTCCGAAATTGTATTCTCCATACCAAGCGGACTTCCTATTGCATAAACTCTGTCACCAATTTTAAGTTCTGAGGAATTGCCGATATTTATTTGAGGGAAATTGTCGTCATCTAATTTAATAACCATAATATCTTTTTCAATATTGATACCGGAAATTTCAGAGTAATTTATAACCGAATCTTTGTGTGTGATTTCCATTTTTTCCGAACCGGCAAAGACATGAAAATTTGTAATTAAGATTTTTTTATCGGCAAGTATAACACCGCTTCCCTGCGTTTTTTTTCTGTCACTCTGGTCAAGACATCTTATTACAACAACTGAATTGCTAAATGTTTCAAACAGTTTTTGCGGAGAGATATCTTGTGAAAATGTTGTTGATAGGTTTAGCAAGAAAAATAATAGGAACAGAGTTTTATACAATTTTACCATATTATACAGAATTTAAATTTGTATTATTATTTAATAATTTAATAATTTATTAAATAAATTACACTATAAAATTGTTTTCTTTAATAGACAATATAATTAATAAATTATATTAATGGTAATGGAATAGAAATGTTCGTTTTACTTCATTGAATTAAGTAAGAAGTATAAATAATAGTAAAGTGAAAAACCGAAAAAAGTATCTACTTCTTCTTTTTCTTCGGAGCGGAGACGTTTAATACCTGTCCGACCATTATCGTGTTATTGTTAAGGTCATTCCAGATTTTAAGCTCTTTTATAGTTACGTCGAATTTATCCGCTACGGTTTGAAGTGTATCGCCTTTTTTTACTTTATATGTTTTTACACTTTCCTGCTTTTCTTTTTTCTTAACATCTTTTGGAGCGGTTACCGTTAATACTTCACCCGGTTGAATTACATCTCCTTTTATATCGTTCCAGTCCTTTAATTGTTTTATGGTAACATTATATTTATCCGCTATTGTTGTCAGGTTCTCACCATCTTTTACGGTATGAGTTTTTGATTTCTTTGTTACTTTTGTGTTTTTAGTGGTTTTTGTTTTAACTAATGATAGCTTTTGTCCCGGGACTATAACGTCATCATCAAGGTCGTTCCATTCCATTAAGTCGTCAATTGATAAGCCGTATTTATCCGCAATTAAAGAGAGATTCTCGCCTTCCTGTACTACGTGTGAAGTATTCTTTTTTGTAGTCTTTTCTTTGACTTCTTTTTTCTCTGTAACTTTACCATCGGAATAAATTTTCAGTTTCTGACCAACCATAATTTTATCACCTGTTATATTATTCCACTCTTTTATCTGGCTTGTGGTAACTCCGTAATCTTCTGCAATTGTACTCAAATAGTCTCCTGATTTAACTGTATATGTCTGGTAGTTAGAAGTCGTTTTCTTATTTTCAACTTTAACTTTTTCTTTAACTTTCTCGTTATTTTTGTTGCTGACTTCAGTTTGATTCTTTTTCTCTTTTAGCTTATCGAAAAGAGATTCTTCTTTCTTGGAGGTTGTGTCCGGTGTATTATAACTTACTGTATCTTTTTGCACTTCTTTAATACCATAAAACTTATTGTACATTTTATCGGATAAGTAAACGGCAAGTTCCTGGTTAGGCTTTGGTGATGTAGCATATGGTACATTATTCCAGATTCTTAAATCCGTTGGTCTTACATAAAACGAATCGGCAACTGTAACAAGCTGTTCTGTTCCCCTATAAAAATAAGAAAGTTTCTTTTTCCCTGTTGAAACTCCTACATATCTCTGCTCTCCCGGATCGTAGTCTTTCACTTTATATGTTATATCTTTTACTTCGGAAATATAACCTTGTTGTTCATTACCTGCAAATTCGGGAGTGATTTTTCCATTCTTATCGAATTCCGAAGATTTCTGATAATTTGCTATGAATGTATTGAATGTTCCGTGAGGTATTCGTAAATGGTAAGGAACATCATAGACAGGAATGGCATCAGTTGTTAATTCCGTATTTAAATCCCTGATTGTTTCTATATCACTGCCGCAAAATTCCGCAACTTTATCGAGTGTTAACTCTCCTTTTATTTTTACCCTGTCAAAAGCAAGAGGCTGTCCGTATTCAATATCTTTAAATCCGTAATCATTCGGATTTCTGAATATGAACGATAGTGCAAGAATAGAAGGTACATAATTTTTTGTTTCACCCGGCAGGTAGGACCTTATATCCCAAAAATCTTTTGACCCGCTTTTATTTATTGCATTATTAACTCTTCCCGGACCCGCATTATATGCGGCGAATGCGAGGTACCAGTCGCCAAATGACTTATATAAATCTTTTAAATGCCTTGCCGCGGCATCTGTAGATTTTTCGAAATCACGTCTGTCATCTCTATAACTATCTTGGTATAATCCATAAGCACTTCCAGTCGATGGCATAAATTGCCATAAGCCGACTGCACCTGCCTTTGAGATAATTGTCGGATTTAATCCCGATTCCTGAACTGATAAATAAATCAATTCCTCGGGTGCATTGTTATATCTTAGAATTTTTCTCATTAAAGGAAAAAATTTACCCGACCGGTAAAAACTTTTATCCATAAATCCGCGACCTCTGTCTGTCTTTGAGAAAAATTCTATGTATTCATCGACAGGTTTGTTTCGTATTAGTTCTACATCGCTTCCGTCCGGTAGGGGTAATGTATTTTCAGTTTCGGTATATTGTTTATCGACTTCGTACTCTATTCCATATTTCTTTGCAAATTTGAATACTGAGCTTTTATCGGATATGTTTGATTGAGTATATAGATAATCCTGAACTACACTTTTAGATAATTCTATATAATCATTTTTCCACTCTGAATATTTCGGATTATCCAGTACACGGTTATCAACCTTTTTTAGTAAGGTTAATGTTTTTTCGAATCCATCTTTTGCTTTCGCTTTTTGCTCATTTTCGTTCAATATAAGGGTTTGTTTATATTGAAGCATAGCTTTATCTATTACTGTGTATATACCAAGTGAGTCCTTTTGCCGCTCGACATCAACCTCAGGCGGTTTTGTACCGGTACATCCTGTTAAAAAATTTGATAAGGTTATGAAAGATATTATTATAGATAAATAATAAAAAAACCTCTTTCCTTTACAAGTTAAAAAAGTTTTTTCCATATTTTTAGTATTTTATTTGTAAGATATGTGATTATATGGATAAATTCAAGTTATTTTTTAAATGATTCACTTAACTGTATTTAAAATATAGATATTGCGAAATCTTTTAGTAAGGGTTTAATTGAAAAACGCTGTCGTAATTAATTACAAACAGCGTTTTTTTTTGAGTATATGAGGAATAAGCAATCTTACTTTACGTGTATTTTATATCTTAAGTACTGGTCAGCATATTTCTGAGGAGTCCATAAATTTCTTGAACAAATTTTAGTATATATATATTTGTTCAGAGTTTCATTTTTCCCTAAAACATTTGCTATTACAAGTTTACCATCTTTACTTACTTTCATAGTTACAATAGCATCTCCCTTTAGATTTTTATCTTCATATGCAAGATAAACAGGAAGATTTAGTACATCCGAAATTTCATTATATAATTGGTTATTGAGTGATATTACGGATTTCGATGTTCCTTTTTCGCCACCATCAGCTTTTGCTAATTCAAATGGCATTATTAAAAAGGATAAAATTAGTATGCTGAAAATAAATTTTGCTTTATTCATTTTGTTTGTGCTCCCTTTAAACTATTTTATAACTGTTTTTTTATTGTTACTTATATAGACGTAAATAATGTCAATAAGTTTCATGGTGTTTTGCTTTACAAAATGTAAAATTATAAATTGCAGAAAAATTATAAGTTATCGGTTCCCGATATAAAAGAAAGAACCCGGCTGGATAAATACATTACACAGTTTATCGAAAATGCTTCGCGTACAAAAGTTCAAAAAGCAATTAATCGAGGTAACGTTATTGTGAATGGGAACTTTGTAAAATCGAATTATTTATTAAAACCATTTGACGAGATTGAAATTGAATTGCCTGTACCGGAGAAACAGGATATTCTTCCCGAGAATATACCACTCGATATTATTTTTGAAGATGATTTCTTGTTAATTGTGAATAAGCGTGCCGGTATGGTAACCCATCCCGCGTATAAAAATTATTCCGGTACTCTGGTAAACGCAATTTTGTACTATGCACAAAAGAAAAACGATACACTCTCCAGTATGAATGGTTTAAAAAGAGCCGGAATAGAGATCG
>JBAZEQ010000164.1:0-6598 GCA_041653855.1 Ignavibacteria bacterium
TGCCAGTCTTAATATTGGAGCAAAAGAAATTGCATCCATATGTAAGGAAATAGAATTAAAGGGAAAAGAAAATGATATGACTCAAATTCCTGATTTAATTAAATCACTAGAAATTGCTTATCCTTTGACTATAAACGAGCTCAATAAACTTTGTTAATACTTATCAAGTAAAGCATATCTCTAATCATTGGCATAATTTTTGCTCAATTATTATATAAGATAGTAAAATGATAATTGGTATTTATGCTAAAGTGTTTGAATTTTGGAAGAAAATAACATTATTTTATACTATTTTGATTTTAAATAAATTATATTTTAAATTTAATATAGTATATATACTATTTTATTTTAAATTTTTAGAAACATGGAAAACAAATTATTAAGAGAACAGTTATTAGATATTCTTGAACTGGAAAATGAAAACGAACTTATTAAAGCTCTTGTCTGGATTAAAGAGTTAAATTCTATAATGAAAGTACCACCATATGCCTTAAATGTAATTTCAAATATAGAAAAATTTATTCTGTTAGCTGATAAATCTTATCAGAAATTTGAAGAAGAAATTAATCAAAAGTTTAAGAATATTCATTCTTTAGCAGAAGATTTAAAGAAAACGAATGATTTGCTTTATAATGAATCAAAAAAACAAAAATATCTTTTCTTTACTCTTAAAGAAATTGCAAAACAACTTCAAAAAATAACTTTTCAAAAACACGAAGATATAGATAATTTGAATCTTGAGCAATTACTTGATTTCATATTATCGGTATCCGAGGAAGGTAATAAAATTAGGGAAACGATTTATATAAGTGAAAATAAATTCAAAACATTTGCTGAAAGTCTTAAAGAAATAATATTTCAAACTGATGAAAAGGGGAGATGGAAATATCTGAATCCTATCTGGAGTGAAATTACAGGGTTTTCAGTAGAAGAATCGATAAATAAATATTACAAATCATTTATTTATCCCGAGGATGTGAAAATTAATGATAATTTTTTTAAACAATTAATTAAACAAGAAGAAGAATATTGCAGATACCAGATAAGATTGAAAACAAAAAATGGTGAATATAAATGGGTGGAGATGTTTTCAAGACTGATGTATGGAGAGAAAAATAAAATACTTGGACTGTACGGTATGATTTCGGATATAACGGAGAGAAGGAGTGTAGAAGAAGAATTGATGAAAGCAAAGGAAACAGCTGAAGATGCAACTAAAGCAAAATCCGAATTTCTTGCTGTGATGAGCCATGAAATCAGGACTCCTATGAACGGAGTATTGGGAATGACGGGTTTATTACTTGAAACAAGCCTGACTCCCGAACAACGAGAATATGTCGAAACAATAAGGGTCAGCGGAGATACTTTACTTACTTTAATAAACGATATTCTTGACTTTTCCAAGATAGAATCGGGTAAAATGGAGCTTGAGGAAAATCCTTTTGAAATAAAAGAATGTATTGAAGATGCATTTGAACTTCTAACTGCCGAAGCGGTTAAAAAAAGACTTGATTTACTACACCTGATAGATACAGATGTACCTGATTTTATAATAGGTGATGTTACAAGGTTAAGACAGGTACTGGTAAACCTGGTAAATAATTCAGTTAAATTTACTGAAAAAGGTGAAGTATTCGTAAACGTTAAAAAAATAGAACAGATAAATAATGTTATTGAACTTCAATTCTCTGTAAAAGATACGGGGATTGGAATTCCTAAAGAAAAATTTAATAAAATCTTCAAATCATTTTCACAGGTTGACTCCTCAACAACAAGAAAATTCGGTGGGACGGGTTTAGGTCTTGCAATATGTAAGAGATTAGTGGAATTAATGGGTGGAACTATATGGCTGGAAAGTGAAGAAGGCTCAGGGTCTACATTCCACTTTACGATTAAGACAAGAGTATCTAATGTAAATCCTCCGAAGGTATTTTTGAAATCATCACTTCCTGCATTAAGAAATAAAAGGGTTTTAATTGTAGATGATAATGAAACTAATTTGCAAATAATCACTTTGCAATGCAAGAACTGGGGAATGATTCCAAGAGCCACACCTGATGGAAAAGAAGCATTAAAATGGATAAAAAATAGCGACCCGTTCGATATTGCTATTTTAGATATGCTTATGCCTGAAATGGATGGAATAACATTGACTAAAAAGATTAGAGAGATAAGGTCAAAAGAAGAATTACCTATTATAATGCTGACTTCTGCAGGAAAATACGATGTTGACAGGGAATTAACTGAAGAACTATTCTCGGCATTTGTATCGAAACCAATTAAACAGTCGCAACTTTATAATATAATATTAAATGTAACCGTTAAAGAGTCGGACGAAGAGATTGAAGAAGAGAAAAAAAGCGTAATAAACAGGAATATGTCAGAGAAGATTCCTATGAGAATATTAGTAGCTGAAGATAATATAATTAACCAAAAATTGATTTTAAAGATTTTATCTCAGTTAGGTTATAAAGCAGATGTTGTCGGAAACGGGATTGAAGTAATAGAAACTTTGAAAAGACAAAGATATGATGTTATATTTATGGATATTCAGATGCCTGAAATGGATGGAATGGAAGCTACTAAAAATATTAACCAGTCTTGGCATAATGATGATAGACCCACGATTGTTGCAATGACTGCTAATGTTATGCACGGTGATAAAGAAAAATGCATTAATGCCGGTATGGATGATTATATTAGTAAACCTGTATTGATAGAAGAAGTCCAAAGAATTATTATTAAATGGGCGGAATTTGCAAAAGCAAAAAAATCTTTTTCAAGGCAAAATATTAAAACAAGCCTGATGCTGGATTCCGATATTATTTACGGGCTTAAAGAACTCGATGACAGCAATCACTTTAAGGAAGTCATAAATTTATATCTCGAAGTTGCACCGGTACTAATCGAAGAAATTAAAAAATCTTTTGCATCCAAGGATTATGATTCGCTTAAGAGAGCGGCATTTAATTTAAAAAGAGCAAGTTTGAATTTAGGGGCAAACAGGCTGGCAGAAGTATGTGTTAAAGTTGAATCCACTGATGGGCAACAGGACGATGATGAAATCGGAAAATTGGTGGAAAGACTGGAAAACATATACAATCTAACTTTATCGGAAATTAAGCAGTTATAAGCATATTATCCTTCCAATTTTAAGTTGAGATATATCATAAAAAGTGTTACTTTTGCTAAAAAACTTTTCACTTAATCAAAAACAGAGAGATTATGAAAAAGAAAATAGTTCTATTTTTATTTTTACTTTTTTTTCCAATTCTGATAGGTAGTTATATCTACATAACAAATAATAATGACGAACCTGATATTTACAGGGAAATTAAAAACACTGCAAAGGACGGGTTACAGGATTTTATCAAACAAATACCTGAGGGATACGAAACTGAGTATGGCTTCAGTTCAAAATACGAAGTTATTAATGCAACTATCGGAAATGTATATGAGGTGTATACAATTTCACCTGAATTTTTAAATTTTCCTAATAATGATAAAAAATCTTTTGTAAGACCAATCGGGCAATTCAGGGTTGAAGTTACTTATAATGATGAAGTCAAAACATACTTAACTGTTGATAAAGTAAACGGAAATTATAAGGTCGTTGACCTTGGTGGGGCTGAACTTTCTAAGGAATTCAGCAAGACCGTTTCCAGAGTAAGGGATAATAATCCACGAAGAATTATTTTCAGATTATATCAATTGCAATGTGATTTTTTGGCAACTGCACCTAATTCAGAAAACATAAGAGTAGGCGGGAATGAAATTGAAACATTTAATTTTTATTCTACATTTTCTTCAAGGAAAACATTTTCGGGAATAAATGAATTTGCAAGAAAATATTCGTTTGGAGAAATAATGCCATTTATTTCTGATAAGTATTCTCAGAAGTTTGATGGGGGGGTAGAAAAATGAAAAAGATAATATTTATTTTAATTTTGTTCGGCAATGTTTTATACTCACAATATTTAAGAGTTCCGCAAGTCTTCCAGGAACAGGACCAGTGGTGCTGGGCAGGTTCAAGTGCGTGTGTTTTGAAATATTACGGGAAAAATATTAGTCAGTGCACGATAGCTGAATATACAAGAACAGTTAGCACGTGGCATAATTTTGGAAGCGTTAATTGCTGTACAGACCCATCACAGGGTTGTAATTACTGGAATTATAATTGGGGGACTTCGGGGAGTATACAGGACATATTACAGCACTGGGGAGTACAAAATAGCGGGGTTAGTAATGCATTGTCAACTACACAGATTCAGACAGAACTGAATAGTCAGAGACCTTTTATTTTCAGGTGGGGATGGACAACCGGTGGCGGACATTTTTTAATTGGGCATGGGTATATATCATCTACAAGCCAGATGTATTATATGGACCCATGGTTTAATGAAGGATTACACATAGCAACTTACTCCTGGATTGTCAGCAATGCCGACCATTCCTGGACTCATACTAATGTAATTTCTACAAATCCTTCAATTCCAAGTGTCCCGGTTCTTTTATATCCGGCTCAGGGTAGTACGAATGTAAGTCAACCGATAGTTTTTAAATGGGGAAAATGCGACAGGTCTACAAGTTACAGGATAATGATAGCACTCGATACAAACTTTACTAATGTTGCAGTAAGCGATTCTTCACTTACGGATACTCTAAAAACTGTAAGCGGATTTACATCTAATACGAAATATTTCTGGAAAGTAAAAGCAAAAAGCGGTTCTACATCGAGTGATTATAGTACAATAAGCAGTTTCAGAACTAAAACCACAGGAATCAAATTGATATCTTCAGAAGTCCCTGATGAATTCAAACTCGCAAGTAGTTATCCAAATCCTTTTAACGAAAATACTGTTATAAAAATTAAAATAAAGGAAGCTTCCTATATTAGTATGAAAATTTTTGACGTTATGGGAAAAGAACAAATGACAATTTTCAATGGCAACTGCAACCCGGGAATATATGAAATAAAAACGAGTTTTGCTAAACTATCCAGCGGTTTATATTTTTGTGTTATGCAGGCAATTGATTTAAAAAATAATAAGACTCTTTATTTTAATAACTTGAAGTTAGCTTATACAAAATAAAATTTCCATAATCTAAAAAGGACTATCTTTTAAAGAGATAGTCCCTTTCATATACAAGTTTACAAAAAAAACACTTTTCATTTTATCTTCTAATTAGAAAATATTTTTCGTATTTTTATTAATTATAGGAATTTATAAATCATATGGTATTTAATAAAAGAACACATACTTGTGGAGAATTATGTATTGCTGAAATCGGGAATATTGTAACTTTAAACGGCTGGGTAGCTAAGAGAAGAGACCTTGGCGGATTATTATTCATTGATTTACGCGACAGATACGGTATTACACAATTGAAGATTAATCCCGATAAGAAAGTAATTTATGATATCGCACTAAAACTCGGAAATGAATATGTAATTTCTGCAAAAGGAAAAGTAATTAAAAGAGAAAGCATAAATAAAAATATTCCCACAGGAGAAATTGAAATAGATGTCGATGAATTGCAGATTTTGAATGAATCCGAAATTACTCCGTTTGTAGTTGAAGAAGATGTTAAGGCAACCGAAGAATTAAGACTGCAATATCGCTATCTCGATTTACGAAGAAAACAAATGACCGATAATCTTGTTTTAAGAAATGATGTATATCAAATAGTTCATAAATATTACAATAAATATAATTTTATCGAAGTTGAAACACCGGTTTTGATGAAATCCACACCGGAAGGTGCAAGGGATTATCTTGTACCGTCACGAGTTCATAAAGGCAAATTCTATGCATTACCTCAATCACCTCAAACTTACAAACAACTTTTAATGGTTTCGGGATTGGATAGATATGTGCAAATCTGCAAGTGCTTCCGGGATGAGGATTTACGGGCGGATAGACAGCCGGAATTCACACAAATAGACGTTGAAATGAGTTTTGTTGACCAGGAAGATATATTTAAACTTTCCGAAGGACTTTATAAAGAAATATGGAAAGAAATTTTAAATTATGAATTGCCGGAAAAATTTGAAAGAATTACTTATGATGATGCTATGAATACATATGGAATTGATAAACCGGATTTAAGAATAAAAGATTTAATGAAAATTCAAAATGTTACGGACTTAGTCGATAAAATTGAATTTAAAGTGTATCAGGATGCAATAGCCGATGGGGGAATAGTAGCCGGAATAAATCTTAGCAAGGAAAAATGTAAATTAAAAACGGATGTAACAAGAAAAGTTATTGATAGCTATACTGATTTAGTAAAAAAACTTGGATTAGGCGGACTTGGTTATATCAAGTTTAATCCTGACGGACAAGTTCAGTCGTCTTTATCGAAATTTTTCAACGCAGAAGATTTCAAGAATATAAAAAGTAAATTTGAAGCAGAACTGGGAGATACCGTATTTCTTGCATCTGGAAAAAAATCAAAAGTTTTAACTGCTCTCGGTCAATTAAGATTGAAAATTGCTGAAGACAATAAATTACTCGATGATTCGAAGTTCGAATTTGTATGGATTACTGATTTTCCTCTTTTCCATTATGATGAAGAAGAAATACAATTTGTAGGA
>JBAZEQ010000165.1:0-6596 GCA_041653855.1 Ignavibacteria bacterium
AATTATAGCGGCAAATCCTAAGAATGAAAAAGCAATATTGATGAGAGGTAAACTTTATTATGCTCTGAAAGATTATATGATGGCGGCTTCCGATTTTGACCAGGTAATCGAACTGAATCCTCAAAATGCAGATGCATATAACAGCAGAGGTCAGGCAAATAAAAATATGAAGCAGGATGATAATGCTATTGCTGATTATACAAAAGCAATAGAACTTAAACCCGATATGGCAATTGCATATTTCAACCGTGCTATAGTATATGGCAATTTGCAGAAAAATGATTTGGCAATCGCCGATTATTCTAAAACAATCGAACTATCTCCGAACGATGTGGATTCATATGTAAACAGAGGTGCTTTAAGATATAATACCAACGATACAAAAGGGGCATGTGAAGACTGGAAAAAAGCAAAAGAACTCGGCTCGAAAGATGTAGATGAAATGATTTCGAAGTTTTGTAAATAATAATTAGAAGATTCGTAAAATTCTTAAGATTCATAAAATTAAAAAAAGCTTTACTGAAAATCAGTAAAGCTTTTTTTTTAAAAGTAGTAAATAAACCAATTTTCTTTTAGATTTGGAAGTTTTTTAGAAAAATCTATCCTAATACTGCATATAAATAAATAGTCCGCTTGTCCAACAGCCAAGAAGTATATAATTATACTCATTAATTTCTTTCCCGTTGAAATTACGCATTGGAATTACTTTTGAATCAATATTATTGAATTTGTAGAAAATAATTTTTTATACTATAATTTTCTCTTGCATATTCAAATTAAACTTATTACGTTTCGATAAAAAACGAAATGAAAACTTTAGATATTCAGGAAAATATTTTCAAGGCACTATCCGATAAAAGCAGAATAAGAATAATAAAAATGCTACAAAAGAAACCTTTATGTGTTTGTGAGATTACTGCTGTTTTAAAGTTAGCAACATCGACAGTATCGAATCATTTAAGTATATTAACCGATACAAACCTTATTATTGGTGAGAAAGACGGGAAATGGATGAATTACAGAATTAATACTAATCCTCAAGATAATTTAATTTCGTCCACCTTATTGTTTCTACAATTTATTTTAGAAGACGATGAAACTATTATAAATGACCGCCGTATTATAGCAAATGTAGACAGGCTTGTACTGTGCTGCAAATAAATATTATTTCGTTAATCATAAAAACATTATAGTATGGAAAACAAAGAAAATATAAAAAAAATGGTGAAGGAGAAGTATGCTGATATAGCCTTACAATCTAAAACTGTTAATGAGGCTTCTTGTTGTGGTGTAGGAAGTTGTACCGGTGTTGATTATACAATTTTTTCGGAAGACTATACAAAACTAAAAGGCTACAATCCCGATGCCGATTTAGGTCTGGGTTGTGGTCTCCCGACTGAATTTGCACTCATAAAAGAAGGTGATACAGTAATAGACCTCGGCTCCGGAGCAGGTAATGATGCTTTTATTGCAAGGACAATAGCAGGTGAAAAAGGAAAAGTAATTGGAATTGATTTTACCGATGAGATGATAAATAAAGCAAGAGAAAACAACGAAAAACTCGGATTCAATAATGTCGAATTTAGATTTGGGGATATAGAAAAAATGCCTATTACTTCAAACAAAGCCGATGTAATAATTAGCAACTGTGTTTTAAATCTTGTACCCGATAAAGTTAAAGCGTTTAAGGAAATTTATCGTGTCCTAAAACCGGGTGGTCATTTTTCTGTCTCCGATATAGTAACAACCAAAGAACTTCCACAAGCTGTAAAATCTATAGCCGAACTTTATGCAGGATGTGTAGCAGGTGCAATTGTAAAAGATGAATATCTAAAAATAATCGAAGACACAGGATTTACAAATCTAAATATTCAAAAAGAAAAAGTAATTAATATTCCCGACGAAATAATGTTAAAATATATTTCTCAAAAAGATTTGGAATCTACAAAAGAAGATGGAATTAACATTGTAAGCATAAATGTATATGCCGATAAACCCGAAAAGTCCTGTGGTTGCGGTGATGAATGCTGTAAATAAATAAATAATTTATGGATAGAATAAAAACATTATTTGTCTGCATACACAATAGCGCCCGAAGCCAGATGGCAGAAGCATTTTTGAACGCTCTTGGCGGAGATAAATTCTCCGCCGAAAGTGCAGGTCTGGAACCCGGGAAACTAAATCCGCTTGTGGTAAAATCTATGTCCGAAATCGGAATAGATATTTCTAAAAATAAAACAAAAGATGTTTTTGATTTCTTTATAGATGGGAAAATATTTGACTATGTAATCACAGTTTGTGATGAAGCGTCAGAACAAAGATGCCCGATTTTTCCCGGTGCATTAAAAAAAATGAATTGGTCAATACAAGACCCATCATCATTTACAGGAACAGAAGCAGAAAAACTCATAAAAATTGCAAAAGTCAGAAATGCAATAAAATTAAAAGTTGAAGAATTTATTAAATCAATAAAATAAAATGGTCGAAATAAAAGTACTCGGCACAGGGTGTGCAAGATGTAATGAACTGGAAAAAATGTGTTTCAATGTAGCCGCAGAAAATAATATCGATGCCGATATTCAGAAAATTAAAGATTTAAAAGAAATTATGTCTTACGGTATTATGCAAACTCCGGGTTTAGTTATAAATGGAAAAGTTAAAATCAGCGGGAAACTGCCGACATCTACAACACTTCTGCATTGGATGCAGGAAGAAAAATAAAGAAGTAAAAAACCAATATAGTGAAGTATAAAAACAAATTATGGATTGTTATATTGTTAATAGCCTTTTGGTTTGCCATATATCTTAATCTTGAAAGACTAACAGCAATTTTATTCGACATCACCGGTTTATCTTCCATTAAAGAAGGTTATGCACGGTCAATCGAATTTTTTATTTACGAAGTACCAAAAGTATTAATGTTACTTACGTTAATTGTATTTATAATGGGAATAATCCGAACTTTTTTTTCACCGGAAAAAACCCGTGCATTGCTTGAAAAGAAATCTTTATTCCTTGGAAATATTTTAGCGTCAGTTCTCGGTATCTTTACGCCGTTCTGCTCCTGTTCCGCTGTCCCGTTATTTATAGGTTTCGTTGAAGCAGGTATTCCGCTTGGCGTAACGCTTTCGTTTCTTATTGCCGCTCCTATGATTAATGAAGTTGCTGTAATTCTTTTGTTTGGACTTTTCGGATGGAAAACTGCTGTGATATACGTTTCAACAGGATTGTTCATAGCAATTCTTTCCGGTTTTGTAATTGGCAAACTTAAACTCGAGAGATTTGTTGAACCATGGGTTTACGAAATAAAAAGTAACCGGCAAGAAATCGGTGAAGATAAAATAACTTTCAACAATAGATTAGATAGCGGATTCCTTGCAGTAAAAGATATTGTAAGTAAAGTCTGGTTATACATTGTGATCGGCGTAGGTATTGGTTCACTTGCTCACGGTTATGTTCCCGAAGAATTTCTTGCGGGATTTATGGGAAAATCATCATGGTGGGCTGTTCCGCTTTCCGTTTTAATCGGCATTCCATTGTATTCTAATGCCGCAGGAATTATTCCTATTGTTCAGGTCTTGCTCGAAAAAGGTGCTTCGCTTGGAACTGCCCTTGCTTTTATGATGGCTGTGATAGGTTTATCGTTACCCGAAGCAATTATTTTGAAAAAAGTATTAAAACTACCAATGATATTCATCTTCTTTGGTATTGTTGGAATAGGTATTATAATTGTGGGATATATTTTTAATTTAATATATTAAAAATAGTTATGGAAAAGATAACAAAAAAACTTTCTTTCTTAGACAGGTATCTTACACTCTGGATATTTACAACGATGTTTATTGCTGTCTTTGCAGGATATTTTTTCCCGAGCATCGTTGGATTCTGGAATAAATTTCAGTCCGGTACAACTAACATTCCAATTGCAATAGGTTTAATTCTAATGATGTATCCCCCGCTTGCAAAAGTAAGATATGAGGAACTCGGAGAGGTATTCAGAAATTACAAAGTGTTATCTTTATCACTCATTCAGAATTGGATTATAGGACCAATACTTATGTTTTTCCTTGCAATCGTGTTCCTGCAAAGTGATTCACATTATATGACCGGTCTTATATTAATCGGACTTGCAAGATGCATTGCTATGGTAATCGTATGGAATGAACTTGCTAAGGGCGATACGGAATATGCCGCGGGTCTTGTTGCTTTTAATTCCATTTTTCAGGTGTTATTCTTTTCTGTTTATGCATATATATTTATTACAGTATTACCCCCGTTATTTGGATTAACAGGCTTTGCGGTTAATATAACAATCGGGCAAATTGCCGAAAGTGTATTCATATATCTTGGTATTCCTTTTATGGCAGGTGTTATTACGAGATTGGTTTTGGTAAAGCTCAAAGGAAAAGAATGGTATCATACAAAATTTATTCCAAAGATTAGTCCGATTACTTTAATTGCCCTGCTCTTCACAATCTTTGTGATGTTTTCGTTAAAAGGTGAAATGATTATAAAAATTCCTTTGGATGTTGTAAGAATTGCAATTCCTCTTATAATATATTTTGTAATAATGTTTTTCATATCATTTTTTATGGGAAAGAAAATCGGAGCGGATTACTCAAAAACCGCAACACTGTCTTTCACTGCGGCGAGTAATAATTTCGAACTTGCAATAGCAGTTGCCGTTGCGGTTTTCGGAATAAATTCGGGTGAAGCATTTGCGGCGGTTATCGGACCGCTTGTCGAAGTTCCTGTATTAATCAGCCTTGTTAATGTTGCATTGTGGTTTCAAAAAAAATATTTCAAAACAGTTAAAGAAGGAAATGTAAAATCTCCTGATTTATGTCCTTAAAATTCAATAATATGAAAAAAACAATTTTATTTTTAGTTTTAACATTATTTCTAATTTCCTGTAAATCGGAAGATAAAAAAACCGAAGATGATGTTTCATATACAATGTATTATTTCCATCCCACCGCAAGATGCGAAAGCTGTATCAACATAGAAAATTTTACGAAAGAATTAATTGAATCCAAATATAATAAAAATCCGGAAATCAAATTTATTGCTTTAAACATCGAAGATACTCAAAACGAACATTTTAGAAAGGATTATGATTTGAAATTCAGTTCTGTTATAATTTCAAAGCAAAAAGAGAATAAAGAAGAAAAATATAAAAACCTCGATAGCATATGGACATACAGCAGTGATAAAGAAGGTTTTTTGAAATATATGGATTCGAAAATAAAAGAATTTATCAAATGACAATCAAAATATTAGGCTCAGGATGCAGTAGATGTGAGAAATTATTCAAAAGAGTAACGGAAGTTGTAATGAAAAATAATATCGTAGCAGAAATAGTAAAAGTAAACGACATAAAAGAAATCGCAAAATATGGTATTCTAATGACACCCGCTTTAGTGATAAACGAAAAACTTGTTTGCTCTATCAATGTTCCTTCGGAAAAAGATATTTTAAAATATATTAAAGAAAACTCTTAAAACACAAATTATGAAAAAACAAATTGTATTATTTCTGTTTATTTTAATTGTTCTTGTATCCTGTAAGAAAAGCAATACTGAAAACACAAATCAGACTTCAGGTGTAACTTCAAATGATTCAACTAAATTCAAAATCGAATTCGTTGAACTCGGCTCTGTGAACTGTGTTCCTTGTAAAAAAATGCAGCCTATTATGAAATCAATCGAAGCAAAATACAAGGGATTAGTAAAAGTAACCTTCCACGACGTCTGGAAAGACACAAAAAAATCGGAAGAATACGGAATTGATTTAATCCCAACACAGGTATTTCTCGATGCAAGCGGAAAAGAATTATTTCGTCATCAGGGATTTTATGCAGAAGAAGAAATAGATAAATTTTTACAATCACAGGGAGTAAATATACCATAATAAATATGATTGAAGACATTTTTTCATACCTTAGTACAGCATTATCGGGCAATTATTTAATAGCAATTATTGCTTCGTTTGGATGGGGAGTGTTATCCATACTGCTCAGCCCATGCCATTTATCAAGCATTCCTTTAATTATCGGATTTATTAATACGCAGGGAAAAATTTCCCTGAAGCGTACTTTTAATCTTTCGCTCGTTTTTGCAATTGGTATTTTAATTACGATTGCTTTAATCGGATTAATTACTGCATCGCTTGGAAGATTGATGGGAAATATCGGTACAATTGGAAATTATCTGGTTGCAATTGTTTTTTTCATAGTAGGTTTGTACTTATTAGATATAATCAAATTACCCTGGGAAGGTGCAACTCTGAAAACGACTAAAAAAAGAGGACTTCTCGCCGCATTGATTCTTGGTTTATTATTCGGAATTGGTCTGGGTCCGTGTACGTTTGCATTTATGGCTCCGGTGCTTGGAGTTGTGTTTCAGGTTGCAAAAAGTAATTTACCTTATGCAATAATTTTGCTCCTTTCCTTTGGACTGGGACATTGTGCTGTAATAGTTGTAGCAGGAACACTTACAAAAAAAGTTCAGGAATATCTAAACTGGACAGAAAATTCTAAAACCGTTTCATATATAAAAAAAATCTGCGGGGTGCTTGTAATTCTTGGCGGAGTATAT
>JBAZEQ010000166.1:0-4286 GCA_041653855.1 Ignavibacteria bacterium
CGAATATCTCTACTATCTCGATGGGGATTTTATTTTTATAGTGCATTTTACCATTCCATTGCCAGTAATCAGAATATTGAGTATTAATATCGATTGCGATTCCGAAAGAATGCACACTCAATCTCGATGTTCCTGCAATATTTCTGTAGTTATAAGTACCTGCGGTTTTCTTAATATACTTTTGCAAATCGGCAGAAACTTTTTCGAGTTCATCGGAAACTTCCATAAAATTTTTATCAACATCATTTATTTTACTTACCCTTACGTTTGCATTAGCTAAGCCAGATATCCAGGTAATCGTAACGAGATTTTTCCTGACTTCTGATTCGGAGTTACCATACATTTTTTCAAAAAAAGGTTCATACCGAATTCTTCCCGGTTCAAAATTTTCTTTTGGTGGACTATCCCAGTCTCTACCTTCAGTATATTCCTGTGACATCATATCTTCGAGGTCAGGGTTATCGAGCTTTTCATCATGAGTTTTTGCTTTCCCATCATCATAGAGCATAACGGTTCCGTCTTTCCAGATTAAATGATTACTGTCAGCTCTATCGAGAAATTCTGGATATGCTTTTAAGAGTTTTTGAAGACCGTCAGGAATATTTTTCGTAATTACAGTAGAAGAATCTTTAGCACTCTTTTTTATTACATCAGAAAACACCTGGGTCCGGTCGTTTTTACCGCACGATAAAAATAATAGGACACATATCAATAAAGTCGTTCTGAATTTTTTCATTTATTTAATAAAATATTTATTTATATTCAGTTAATAGATTATAAAAATCACTTATTTGTAAAGCCCGTGTTTTTATGACTTCCATTTTTGCATAATACTTCATAGGTATATACATCGTACCTTCCATTTTTGAATAAATTTTTTCAATATTTTTCATTTCTTTATCTTTAAATTCAATCCACTGCAATTCTGAAGCCTTAAGGGTTTTAACAGATTCGTCATCAAGGATATTCATCAGCAATTTATAATATTTATTCAGCTCATCATCCCACATTTGAATAGCTTCCTCAGTACAGTTTACCATTCCCATAGTTGTATAATCATTTATTTTGAAGCAAGAATCAAGATATTTATCAATTGGGTGTTGAGTATCCTGCGAATACAATTTCACGGAGACAAAAAGCATAACAAATACAAAAATAAAAAATCCTTTTTTCATAATATAAAAATTAAATGAAATAATTTTATTAATAAATTTCTCTTTCGGTTATTTCGCATAAAATATGTCCGATAGTGATGTGAGATTCCTGTATTCGCTGAATATTTTCCGAAGGGACACAAATGGAATAATCACATTCGCTCTTAAGTTTACCGCCCATACCCAATAAACCGATAGTTGTGATACCTTTTTCTTTTGCCTTTTTTACGGCACGAATTATATTTTCGGAATTTCCACTTGTCGATATACCTATCAGAATATCACCTTTATTCCCGATTCCTTCTACACTTCTTGCAAAAATATTATCGAATCCAATATCGTTTCCGCCTGCTGTAAGATTTGAACTATCAGTTGTCAACGCTATTGCCCCAATAGGAGGTCTATTAACGTCGTGAGAAAGACGAACCATAAACTCCGTAGCAAGATGCTGGCAGTCAGCGGCACTACCGCCGTTCCCGCAGAATAGAAGTTTATTTCCTCTTTTTATACATTCTACAAACACATCGGATACTTTTAGAATATCATTAAAGCAGTTTTCGTAAACTTTTAATTTTATTTCAGAACTCTCTTTTAATGATTCTTTTATAAATTTATTTTTTTCGAACATTTTATGCTCCTTATTTTGAGTTCTTAATTTCCAATAAATTATTTACTATCTTTTTTGCAATTCCGGTTTTATCGCTAAACACCAGCCTGCATTTTTCACCAATTTCATCCCTAAGGGTTTTATTACCAAATACTATTCTAAAATCTTTATAAAATTGATTTTTATTTTCGACTAAAATTCCACCTCCATACTTCAGCAACACTTCATCTTCATCTGAGTTTTTAACATCATTCGCAAAAAAAACAGGGACATTAAATATAGCAGGCTCCAAAATATTATGCAAACCCGATTTAAAACCCCCGCCAACATAACTAACGTATGAAATCGAATATAGATTCAATAATTTTCCTATGCAATCCACAATAATAATATTTTCTCCCGAATAATATTTTAAATTAGAGTACCTGATTGATTTTAAAAAACCATAATTCTGGTGAATATTTTTTTCAATCAACAAAAGTTTTGTTTCTTTTGGCTCATGCGGGACTAAAATAGTCAACAAATCGGGTTCATATTTTTGAATTTTATTAATAACGGGAAGCAAAATATCTTCGTCTTCTTTCCAAGAACTACCGATAACAAAGACCCTTTTATTATTAATAATATCATCAGCTATTACTTTTTCCTTTTTTATTGTTTTTGAAGACTGCAAGACCCGCTCGAATTTCGAATCTCCGACTTTAATTATTTCCGAATTATTTTTTAATACTTTTTTAAAATTTTCTTTATTTTCATCATCGATAGCAAATAAAACATCAATCATATTAAAAAGACATTTTTTAAACGAACTGACAACAGGTATTTTCCAAGTTTTATCATTCACATTGAATCTTGCATTAGCAATAGCCGTAGTGATATTCATTTTTTTAGCCATATGCAAAAAATTAAACCATAAATCATAACGCATCATAATAATAATTTGAGGTTTAATATTTTCAAGAAATCTCTTTACATTTTTATGAGAGTCATAAGGTAAATATGTTTTAAAGACCCTTTCATCCGATATTTTCGCATTTTTGAAACCGGAGGGAGAAAAAAATGTCAGTACAATATTGAAGTTATGGGTCAGTAAATCCTGATAAATCGGGATTGCCTGCTGGTATTCACCTAAAGAAGAGCAATGGATAATAATATTTTTATTACCATTTGTCAATAATGAATTGTTATTTTGCAGTACAGTAAAAATATTTTTTCTTCCTGCAAAACCTTCGCGGATTTTCGAATTAAATAAAGAATATATTTTAAAAGCCACCCATATTAATGGAATCGAAAAGATATTATAAACATATAGCCAAAATTTACACATATTCTCATAGGAAGTATCAGACTTCCATTATTTCTTTTTCTTTCTTTATCAGAATTTCATCAACTTCTTTTATATATTTATCGGTCAGCTTTTGAATTTCAATCTCACCATGTTTCCTGTCATCTTCAGAAATATGCTCGGTTTTTTCGGTTTTTTTCAGTTTTTCTATTTCATCTCTTCTTACATTCCTTATTGCGACCCTACCCTCTTCAGCCATTTTCTTAACAAGTTTAACAAGCTCTTTTCTTCTTTCTTCATTTAGCGACGGGATAGGAATCCTTACAAGTGTTCCGTCGTTTGCAGGATTTAATCCCAGATTTGAATTCAAAATTGCCTTTTCAATGATTGAGATAATTGATTTATCCCATGGTTGAATAGTGATAGTGTGAAAATCAGGTGTACTGATATTACCGACCTGATTAAGCGGGGTTGGAGTGCCGTAATAATCTACTTTTATTCCATCGAGTAATCCTACGGAAGCTTTACCTGTTCTTACTTTAATAAATTCCGAGATAATATGCTCTACGGCTTTTTTCATTCTATCACCCGAATCTTTAATAATATCTTTAATCATAAATAAAAAATTAATTTAAAAACATGTGTGTTAAATTAAGAAATAATCGTGCCTAAATCTTTACCTGCGATTATCTTCTTGAAATTATCTTTAATATTCATATTAAAAACCATAATCGGTAAATTATTTTCACGGCACAAAGTAATCGCAGTTAAATCCATAACCCGCAGGTTTTTTCTTAAGACATCTTCATACCGAAGTTTTTTAAACATCTTTGCATTTTTATTTTTTTCCGGGTCAGAATCATAAACACCGTCAACTCTGGTACCTTTCAAAATAATATCTGCTTTTATTTCGATTGCTCTTAATACTGCCGCAGTATCGGTAGTAAAATACGGTTCACCGGTACCGGCTGCAAATATTACAATTCTTTTCTTTTCAAGATGCCTATTTGCCCGCCTAATAATCAAGGGTTCAGCAATTTCATCCATTTTAATTGCAGATTGCACACGAACGTAAATTCCATTTTTTTCGAGTGAATTTTGAAGGGCAAGAGAATTAATTACGGTTGCAAGCATTCCCATCTGGTCGCCAGTAACCCTTTTAACTCCTTGTTGAGATGCCGATAGCCCGCGATAAATATTCCCGCCACCTATGACTATTCCAATTTCGACACCGAGTTTA
>JBAZEQ010000166.1:4296-6588 GCA_041653855.1 Ignavibacteria bacterium
TATAAACCTTAACTACTTCGCTGGTAATATGTTCCACGATACAGGAATCTATACCATAACTCTTATTTCCCATAAGAGATTCTCCGCTGAGTTTAAGGAGAATCCGTTTATATTTTGCAGCCATATTTTGATTCTATAAAATTTTTCATTAAAAAAAAATTTTAATGAAGCTAAAAAAGAAACAGAGTTAGAACTTATTAAGAAATATCCCGTTCTCAAAATTAGTTTAAGAACGGGAATAATGAAATATCAAAAATTTAACCGAGTTGAAATCTTATCATATCAACAACATCAGCAGGTTCACCGGTATTTTTCGTGTATTCTTTTAATAAATCGCCAACACATTTGCTGGAATCCTGTATGTATTCCTGTTCCAGTAAGCAATTTTCCTGAAAAAATTTCTCGACTTTATTCTGAATAATTTTATCAATAATTTTTTCGGGTTTATTTTCATTCTTTGCCTGTGTTAAATATATTTCCCTTTCCTTTTCCACGACATCGGGAGAGATATCTTCTCTTTTAATCGAAATAGGATTCATAGCTACCACCTGCATAGACATTTTTTTTCCAATATCAAAAAGTTCGTCCGAAAACTTTCCTTTAAGACCAATCATACCACCGACCTTACTTCCAAAGTGAATATAGTAAGCAACGAAACCGCCGTTTGGATTAACAAATTTTGCTCTTTTGAATTCAATCTTTTCTCCGACTTTACTCATCATACCATCAATGTTTTCCTGTACAGTAAGCCCTTCACTGTCTTTGGAATTTAGTAAATCTTCCAGAACATCGGTTTTACTTTCTAAAGCTATATCGGCAATTTTTTGTGCAAATTTCTGGAAGTCATCACCTTTAGCAACGAAATCAGTTTCGCAATTGACTTCGATTATTGCTCCGGCAGTATTATCTTTGCTTATACTGGCTTTAATAGCCCCTTCTTTTGCAATTTTATCGGCTCTTTTAGTCGCCATAGCGGCACCTTTTTTACGAAGATATTCGATAGCTTTTTTAATATCGCCATCGGATTCCTGCAGAGCCTTTTTGCAATCAGACATACCGGCACCAGATTTTTCTCTTAATTCTTTTATTAATGCAATTGTAATTTCCATATTATATATATAATTATTTTTTATCTTAATTTTTATTCTTTTTCCATTTTCTCTTTCATTTCTTCCATATCATCTTCTCGTTTAGTTCTTGCGGCATTTACACCTTCCGCAACAGCTTCAGCTACCGTTTTTGTAATAATTTCGATTGACTTAACGGCATCATCATTCGCAGGAATAGGATAATCTATCAAATCGGGGTCACAGTTTGTATCCACTATAGCAAAGATAGGAATATTCAGTTTTCTTGCTTCGTCGATAGCGATATGTTCTTTCTTTATATCGACTATGAATAAAGCTCCCGGAAGTTTAGTCATACTAGCAATTCCGTTTAAAACTTTTTCAAGTTTCTCTTTTTCGCGGGACATAATCAGTCTTTCTTTTTTAATGAATTTTTCTATCGTACCATCGGTTTCCATTTTTTGCAAACTCATTAATTTTTTAATACTCTTTCTTACGGTATTAAAATTTGTTAACATTCCACCAAGCCACCTTTCACATACATAAAAAGCATCGCACTTTTCAGCTTGCTCTTTAATTATGGCTTTTGCTTGTTTTTTTGTACCTACAAAAAGAATCTTTTTACCATCTGCTGTAATTTTTGTAATTGCATTGGATGCATCCACGAGAAGATTTAAAGTTTTCTTTAAATCAATAATGTGAATACCGTTTCTTTCCATAAAAATATATTTCTTCATTTTGGGATTCCATCTTCTTGTAAGATGACCAAAATGCGAACCTGCTAATAACAGGTCTTCGATCTGTACTGCGGACATATATTACTCCTTAATTTTATAAAAGCCGGACGCCACAAGACATTTACATCATAAATGTAATTAAAGAAGTGTTTTGCTAATGCTGGCTTTTGTTTATCTTCTATTTCCGTCATCTCTTATTTCACATCCCATCAACCCGCCACGGCGGGTTTATCGGGACACAAGTAAAATAAAATCGGGAAATATGTATTTTAAAATAACGTTTATTAAAAAATTATCTCTTTGAAAATTGAAATCTTTTTCTTGCTTTCGGTCTTCCGTATTTTTTACGTTCTACCATTCTCGGGTCTCTTGTCATAAATCCGTTTTGTCTTAATACACTCTTTAACTCTTCATTCCTGTCCACTAATGCTCTTGCGATACTAAGCTTGATAGCACCAACCTGTCCCGTGAATCCACCGCCTACCACG
>JBAZEQ010000167.1:0-6533 GCA_041653855.1 Ignavibacteria bacterium
CCACCCGCCATATACAAAAATGCCCGTTCCCAAAAGAATTATAGGAATTCCAATTGAATTATAAATCAGTTCTTCGTAATCTTTATTGTTGTATAATGGGAACAGCGTTTCGGTAACGACAGACCAGAGAATTACGGCAAGAAGTATAGAAGCACCGGCAAGAATGGCAATCTTGAAAATTACTTTTCTTTCTTCTTCGGGTTTATTCACCTGCAAATTTTACTTTGTTTAATCAGCGTGGATAATTTTAATCCATTTTATTGAATTCCATTATCGTCTCTCCGTTGCTTATTAAATAAAGTTTTAGCTTTTCAATTTTATACTGTAGCGTTTTTCCTGATAGTGCCTGTAAAAAATTCATTTCGAAATTCATTTCCGAACAATTCATCTTTGTTTGTGTAATGTAGTCAGCAATAACTATTTTATCTCCCATTACTTCCACCGTACCGTAAAATTCGTTGCAACTTGCGTTTCCGCCAATTTTATTCTCTTTGATGTGTATTTCGATGTAAGGTTTACTATTAAGGTCTTTTATATCTTTTATATCGGTACCTTTAAAATTAACCAAAGCCCAGATATCATTTAAAAGAGAATTGTATGTATAATTTCCACACCCCGAAAATTCTCTTATCTCTTTATATCCCTTTCTTGTTATTGTAACTTTTACTGAGTACGGATATGGGTTATCGGACATACCGTCATTACAGGATTCTTTATTTATTCGTACCTTTACATTGAACTTTTCCGATTCGGCGGAATAAATAATACCTGATTTATTGTTTCCTGAAGTGGATTCCGGAATCCCTGTTTCGATTTTTAATTCATCACCTGACGTATTGAAAGATATTCCCTTTTCAATATCGATTTTTAAACTCCAGAATGGCTCGGTACCTACACCGGAGAAATCTATACCGTTATTAAAATCATCATCCTGAGAATAAGCGGATGTTACAAACAAAACGAGAAGAACGAATAATAATTTTTTCATATTTCTTGGTTTACTTAATTTATTAAAAAACATATTTGATAAAACAACTCTCAAATAATACAACAATTTTTCTACGTTTGATAGTCAGAATATTCTCTTATTTTATTAGTATTAATTTTTTAGTCTCTATAAAATTATCTGTCTTTAGTTGATAAAAATATATTCCCGATGCCAGATTGCTTCCCTCAAAAGTTACCTCATACGTTCCCGCTTTTAGTTTTTCATTTACAAGTGTCGCAACTTCTTTTCCGAGAATATCATAAATCTTCAGGGTTGTGAATCTTAAATCTTTAATCTGGAATTTTATAATCGTAGTTGGATTAAATGGATTCGGATAATTTTGAGAGAGCTCATATTTAACTGGGATATTTTGTTCCTTTACAGACACATTATTTTTCAATTGCATTAATATACACCAGCTCACAAGCGAACCAATATCCCCTGCTTTCGAATCATAAACACGAAGCATCCATAACCCTGTAGCAGATTTATTATTAAATAAACTTAAAGGATTCTGAGGCTTGTAACTGCCCGTAAACGGTGGTGTTCCCTGTGTTATAGGTGTTGACGCACTGTCATCGAAAGTTGTGTTTATATAATTTGCGCCACTTGAACCATTGCCCTGGCTTAAAGTTATCATTCCATCAGGTCCTTTTAATTGAATTATTAAATCTCCGTCGTTGGGATGATATATTGTCAGGTTCACTTTAATGTTATCAATTATTTTTAAATTTTGATTAATTTGTATCGTATCATTTGTTAACTCAAAATCATTAATCGGTTTTGGCAGTGTATTGGAGCACTGGTTTGAATTTGAATATATTTCGTATGTAAAAACATTCTGTGGAGGTGTTGTTCCCGGTGGACTAATTCCTGTACCTCCGGCGGGAAGTGTCGCTGTTATTGTCCCGGCAGAATCCTGTAATGCAAAGTAATATGATATACTCGACCCTCCGGGTTTCCCCGGTATTAAAAACTTAAATGTATCCTGAATAACCGAAAAAGCATTTATAAATTGGTATGCTTCGTTTCTGTTTTTATAATATAATCTTGGCTGATATAAACCTATGTTTATTTTGATTGGTGATTTAATTTCAATCACAGCCAATCTTGATGTCGTATCACGTGTATCTACTAATGGTCTATGATTAATAAATATGTTTTTGTCCATTGCCCACGTCAATAGCGTTGCAATCGAAGTTTTTACCGTCCTGTAAAAAAACTGAATGTTGAATTTATCTAATCTATCTTCAACGGTATGATAATATGGATTAAAATATGGGCTACCTTTCTCAATAACTCCCATTCCCCTGTATCCATTAACAATAAAATATTGTTCGTCACTTACCACGCCAAAAAATCTGTATGGGTTTAATCCTGTTTGATATACTAAATTACAATTTATAAACGACTCACATAAACAAAGTGAATTTGTGTCAGACTTTAATCTTAATTTCATATCGTTAACTCCATCATACCCTATCATATCCAGGTTAATAACACCGCAAATTGAATCACCCCTTAAGTAGCAGCTGTCAGCAAATGCTTTGCTGCCTATAAGCCATGGTTCGGGTTCCTCCTCGTCAAATGCCGCAAATATCACCGTATAATCCAGGTTCATATTCGCAAGCAGTCTCGCCGCTTCAAGCACGGCACATACACCCGAAGCATTATCGTCAGCCCCGTAAATTGTATCATTTATTCCCGGATAAGGATTTATTTCGTCGTCATAATGTGCCCCGATAATAAATTTTCTGTTCGGGTATTTAATGCCAATTTTCTCTGCATAAACATTTACATTTGTAACACTATTAATCATATATTTTGCATTTAATCCGTAACTCTGAAATTTTTCGTAAATATATTGCTTTGCTAAATCATTACCCGGTGAAAGATAATATCTTGAAAATATAATCCATGGAATACCTCCAATTAAAGATACCGTATCACCGCTCAATTCTTTATTCATCCTGGAAATTGATTGTACAGAAACGAGATTAATAACAGAGTCAATCTTATGGCTATATATAACTTGCGAAGGTGTGATTTTTGAAAATACTAAGATTGTAACCAAAAGAACAAAAGAAACAAAATATTTCATTTGTTACCCTCCAATTATTTCATTAATTATACCAATATTTAATGTTAATATCAACTAAATTTACTATCTCGATTAATCAAATGTTGATATATTTTATAAAAAAAGAATTTTAGAATTGACTAATTCTAAAATTCCGCCTTGGGGTATCGCAAAGAATAAATGTATTTATTTTATCAATATCATCTTTTTGGTTTCTATATAACTATCGGTAATTATTTTGTAGAAATATATTCCCGATGGGATATTTGTTCCATCGAATTTTACTTCATATATTCCCGGCTTTAAATTTTCATTTATCAATGTTACCATTTCTTTTCCCAAAATATCAAATACTTTCAAACTTACAAATCTTAAATCTTTAATCTGGAATCTTATAATCGTAGTTGGATTAAATGGGTTCGGATAGTTCTGGCTTAATGAATATTCCGAGGGTATTTCTGTCGAAATTTTATTTACAAAAACATTTCCTCCATCTGTAGTTTTTAAAATCATTCCGCCGCCGCCGAATATCCAGCCCGTGTTTGGATTAATAAATGATATTACATTTGGGTGTTGCCCGGCGTTAATTACTTCCTGCGTCCAGTTTAAACCCCCGTTTACTGTCCTGTACATCATTCCGTTGTATCCGCCCGT
Source organism: Ignavibacteria bacterium (assembly GCA_041653855.1). Lineage (GTDB taxonomy): Bacteria > Bacteroidota > Ignavibacteria > Tepidaquicellales > Tepidaquicellaceae > FEN-1279. The sequence continues at coordinate 3,723 of JBAZEQ010000167.1, forward strand.
CCAGCCTACATTTTCATTTTTAAAGCCGACAGCGTATAAATGGTCTGTTGTTCCAACGGAAATCTGCGTCCAGTTTACTCCGCTGTTTGTTGTCCTGTGAATCTTTCCGAGATTAGATGCAATGAATCCGGTATTTTCATTTATGAAAAAGATTTCGTTCAAATTAGATATTCCGCTTGCAGAAATCGATGTCCAGTTATTTCCCGAATCAGTTGTTTTTAATACCGTTCCGTTATTATATGTAATCCACCCGGTTGAGTTATTAATAAAATATCCTGAAGTAAAATAACCTGTCGGAGTAATTGATTGAGTATTCCATATGGTTCCTCCGTTAGTCGTTCTTTTGCAGAGCCCGTAGTTAGTGATTGCTATTCCGTTATTTGCATCGAAGAATTTTATGAACATTATATTTTGTGTTGTACCAAGGGACACCTCTATCCAGTCATTTCCACCATCGGTTGATTTAAATGCTTTTCCGTATCCCCCCATAGCAAAAATAGTTTGAGTACCAATTCCGGTTAAAGCAAAAATTGCATAATCGTTGGTTAATATAACCTGCTCGAACCAGTCAATCCCTCCGTTTGTAGTTTTTAAAACCCGTCCATTATCTTCTCCAACCCACACATTCAGGGAATCCGCCGCATAATAACAATAAAGTTCTTCCGTATATCCACCGGAAATTTTTATCCAGCTCTGTCCTGAATTTGTGGATTTTAATACAGTTCCTTCTCCGCCGACAATATAACCCGTTGAAGTGTTGGGAAAACGTATTCCGTAAAGACCGTTTGAAACAGGAGAATATAGTTGCGACCAACTACCTCCAGCATTTGTAGTCTTCATATAAATTCCCTCTCCTGCTGTTATAAAGCCCGTTGAAGAATTTATAAATGCGATATTTTTTAAGTATTGTGCGGTCCAGTTCAATGTAGGTTTTGTCCAGTTTATCCCGCCGTTAGTTGTTTTTAAAATATAACCTGACTCTCCTGCCGCAAATCCGTTATTTGCATCGAGCATATATACAGACCAGATATGCTTATTGTGTCCGCTGGTTTGAGTTTCCCAGTTTATTCCTCCATTTGTAGTTTTAATAAGTGTTCCCGTTTGCCCCGAAGCCCAACCTGTATTTTCATTTATAAAGTAAACGGAAAAATATCCAACAGATGTTGGTGTCGAAAGTTCAATCCAGTTATCGCCTGCGTTTGTTGTTTTCAGTATTTTTCCCGATGCCGCCGCTATGAAACCCGTATTTGCATTTACAAACATAACATCTCTTAATACGTAACCCTGTGGCGAAGTTTGTGAGAACCAGTGGTTTCCCGCATCGGTAGTTTTCCTTAATACTCCAAAATCACCTACAACCCAGCCTGTGTTTGAATTTATAAAGTATACTCCGAATAAATCCACGACAGCATTTGAAGCCTGATAAATCCAGTTAATTCCTCCGTTTGTCGTTTTAACAATTGTTCCGCCACCCCCGACGGCATATAATGTATTTGCGTCGAGAGCAAAATTGTTTAATAAGTTACCCGCACACGGAATAGGATTTTGACAGAACCAACCGCTCTGCGAATGTGCAATTATCAATGTACAATGTACAATTAAAAATATTAAAAATATTTTTTTCATTTTAATAAAATTAATTTTTTAGTCTCTATAAAATTATCTGTCTTTAGTTGATAGAAATATATTCCCGATGCCAGGTTGCTTCCCTCAAAAGTTACCTCATACGTTCCCGCATTTTGCGTTTCGTTTACCAAAGTCATTACCTCTTTACCGGTTACATCGAATATCTTAAGAGTTACCATACCATTTTCCGTTTTCCATTTTCCGTTTTCCATTTTTCCTATTTGATATTTTATTTTTGATATTGCGTTAAACGGATTCGGATAGTTTTGAAATAATCTATGTGAAGTTGGAATTTCCGAAGAAATCTTACTTACAAAAACACCCCCGCCATCGGTGGTTTTTAATATCGTTCCGCCTGTACCGCAAATCCAGCCCGTGTTTGCATCGTTAAAGAAAACCGAAAGTAACATAGAATTTGTCTGTGCAAAATGTGTTGTCCAGTTTTCACCTAAATTAGTTGATTTTAAAACATATCCTGAATAAATCGTCGCATAACATACCTGATTCGAAATACTTACCGATAGTAAATCTTCTACTGTTCCGCTTGTCTTCTGTACCCAGTTAATTCCACCGTTTGTTGTTTTCAAAATTGTTCCGCTGTTGCCAACCGCAATTCCGGTATTAGAATTTAAAAAACATATGCAATTCAAATCATTTGTTGTAACATCGGCTGTATTTATTTGTGACCAGTTGTTTCCCGAGTTTGAGGTTTTTAGAATTGTTCCACCAATCCCAACCGCCGTGCCGTTTAGCGAATCAGAAAACGAAACCGATTTTAGCGATGTAGTTGTTGGACTTGTTACGTTAGTCCAGTTAGCTCCTGTGTTCATTGATTTCATAATTATTCCGTAATCACCAACAGCTATCGCTGTAGTATTACTTAGTTTCGAAACCGAATATAAATTATTCGAATACGTTCCCGCTGTTGCCGATAACCAGTTAGTGCCTCCGTTTGTTGTTCTGATTATTTTTCTTCCCGAACCAACCCCAAGCACGTTATCTGAATTAAACAAACACAAACCCATTATTGTACAAGATGTAATTTTCGATTGACTTACCCATGTCAATCCCGAATTAGTCGATTTCATTACTGTTCCGTTTCCCCCGCCCGTATAGCCGATATCTCCTGCGAAAGAAATAGAATATAAACTATCTCTTACGTTATTATTTATTGTTGTCCAGTTT
>JBAZEQ010000168.1:0-6530 GCA_041653855.1 Ignavibacteria bacterium
GACTTTCCTCTAAATAAAAAACCCTTGTAAAAATAAATCAACAAGGGTTATGTAGTGCCCGGGATCGGAATCGAACCGATACTGCCCTTACAGGCAACAGGATTTTAAGTCCTGCGCGTCTACCAATTCCGCCACTCGGGCAGGTAGAAGCTAAATTTTAAAACGTAAACTTTTCCAATTTCTATAGCCAATCCCAATTAAATCGGGACGCGTCTACCAACATACGCCACCCAGGCTAATAGAATTAATAATTTACTAAAATTAAAGAAATTTATCACTATAAAAATTTTTATAACCCCGGATTTTTCTTAATATCCGCCTTAAACTTCCAAAAACAGTATTTTTATTAATTTACAAATTTTAATTTTTCTGTTACTTTTTCTTTTTGTAAGTAAGTGTATTGCCTCTGCCAACGTAAGAAAGGTCAAGCTTTGTGTCATTCACCGAAACGACAAAGAAACATCTGTTGCCATCAGGGTCAAAAACCGTTATGTATTTTCCACTTGGATTTGCTTTTGCATTAATATTAGCGAGACAGGAGTCTCCTAAAGCAAATTTAAATGTATCGGGTTTTTCACCTTCGTATAGTTCAACCCAGAAATTTGATTTAATTTGAATCTGAGAGTTTGCATCTTCGGTAGAAATCCAGGTGCCCTCAAAAACTGTGTTTTTAATCTCAACGTCCTTAACAGTTTCTTTTTTTGTAACAGTGTCTTTCGTTGATATTGTCTCTTTATCGGTTTTTTTATTGCACGAAAATATCATTAAAGAAATTGACAACGCAATAACGATTGCGAACAGATTAATATTTTTCATATTTTTTTGTTTTATTGTTTTATATAGTCTATCAAAGTGTATACGTCTTCCCCCTTTGTACCACTACTTTTTTTAATAGTAGCTTTAAACTTTTCCGATAGTTCCGGTTTGTCATTTTCATCGGAAGTCCATTCTTTAGGAGCGGCGTGAACATTCCCTGTCCATCCGGAGCTTGCAGTATAAACATTTATATATGCTATGTATTTGTCATTACCAATATCGTTCATCTTTTCAACCTGCGAAAAAGTAAAGGCTTCTCCGTCTGCAAGAGGGACAAAATAATAACCATTTTTATATTTGTAATCGCTTGTAGATTTATGGCTGTTTATTTTTCTGTCGAAATATTTTTGGATTGAAGCAGATATATTGTCTTCTTTTATTTTTACATTTGAATTATCGACTTTTTCAAAAAGTTTAAAGTTATTTTTATAGTTATGCAATACTCCGAAGTTTATTAAATCTTCATCGGTAATACTTGCAATTGTAAAAGGCTTTAAATTTACTTCTGAAAAATTGCTAAAAAAAACATTTAATTTCTTTTGTTCTTCAGGGATTAATTTTACTTCCTTTGAAGCTGAATTGTTTTCCTTTGAAGAAGTGCTTTCTTTTGGAGTGCTTTCTGGTGGTACATTTTCTTTTTGGGTTGAATTGGTTTTTCCGGATTCCGATTTGCAGGAATATAAAACCGAAAACAATAAACTTAATAAAACAAACAACGGGATAATTGATTTTTTCATTAGACAATAATTAATTATTAAAACTAATATTTATTAAATTACCAAATTAGTTTGGTAATTTAAATGGAAAATCCCGAAAGTGATATTTTCAATTGTTTCTTATGTCGAAGTCATTAGCTAAATTCCGGAAACATAGATTTGAAAGCATACTATTTCTTTCCGAGGTCTTCAAAAAAATATTTAATTTTAAAAAATCATTTTGCCATTTTTCTTCAAGAATAATTTTTTCGTAGTTATTCCTCAAATGGAAATAATCTTTTGAAGAATAAAAATTATATAAATAATCGAATTCAGATGCAAAAGCAATGGAACCGAATAAAAATAAAATAAATAATAATGTAATTTTCTTTGATATCGTATAAATGTTTTTGCTTTGTATACGATTTAAGTATTCAGAAAGTTATTCCGGCAATCCTAATAATTTATGCTCTATCATCCAGTTCGTTGTTTGTATCATCGAATATGTATATACACGCATACTATCTGCCAGACTTTTATTTTCGTTCAGGTAATTAGTGATATCTTTGTTTTTATATTTATAGAGTGCATCAATTCTGCCATCTCTCATAATAAAATAATACCGGTCGTTTATACAACCGAATTTATCATCAGAAGAAAAATAACCAAATTGTCTTTTTTCTCTGGATAGGTCTATACCAAACGTATTATTTATATATGGAAGTTTTATAAATCCCATTAGCGTAGGGAATAAATCTATTTGCAAGCCTACTTGCTCGTATTTTACAGGTTTTATTAAAAAAGGAGAATAAAATAACATTGGTGAATGAAAATATGATAAAGGAACATCATAAGTCGGGTCGAAATTTTGTCCGTGGTCTGCTATTATCACAAAAACTGTATTTTTATACCAATTCTGCTTTGAAGCTTCTTTAAAAAAATTATTAAGTGACCAATCCAGATACTCATACTGTCTGCTATATGCATCAACTACCGATGGTTTAAATTCAGTTTGCTTTGGCAGTGTGAGGGACTCGTGGGTTGATATAGTTAATAATACAGCCATAAAAGATTCTTTTTTAGATATTTCACTAAGTTGGGGAATTGCATACTGAAACATATCATTGTCATGAATACCCCATTCGGTAAATTCTAAATTCTTCGGATAATCATCCTGGCTATAAATTTTATCAAAATCATTATTTGATAAAAAACTACTCATATTATCGAACTTTTTATCCCCCGAACAGAAAAAAATATTTTGGTATCCGTATTTGTGTAAAGTATTGGAAATGCCCGACAACTTCTGACCGTTTACCAGGGGAGAAGAAAAAGGTTTAGCATTTAATATCGAGGGAATAGAAAACAGCGTTGAAAATACTCCATTGTACGTATGCATACCTGCTGTATAGATATTATCGAATGTAGCGGAGACATTTGCAAGGCTATCTAAAAACGGCGTAAAAGTAACATCGCTTCTGTATCGTTTCATTTGATGTGTACTCAGACTTTCCACTATAAAGATTACCACATTGGGTCTTGTAGAAACACTATCAAACGAAATATCCCGTGCAATTGGGGATTCGTATTTTTGTTTTACATCCAAGTATCTTTTTACATTTTGAATTGCCTCTTTATCGCTGATAATTTTTGGGTTTTTTGTTTTATAGCTTTCAAAGAAAGTGAATACAGGATTTAATCCAAGCTGATTTGGAAAAGAATATTCAAGAAAAAACGCATCGGCAATCCGAAGCGGAAATATTTTATAGTTTAGATTTCCCCTGATTCCATTGAAGATTAAAAAACCGAAGACTATAAATAAAATAATTTTTGTATATAATTTATTTTCTTTTCCACTTGGGGAAAAAATTGTTTTATTGGCAAGTATTTTTATCCACCAACAAAATCCAAAAGATATTATTAAAAACAATGCGATGTACGGGTAATATGTAATTGTTGAAAAACGGGATTTTATCATTAACCCTAAGTCTTCTGTCCAGTTAAGTATACTGTTTGTCAATCTCGAATTAAAATATGAAAAAAAAGGAATATCTGTAGAGTGGAGTGCAATTGCAAAAGTGTATGTAATAAATAATGTAACTAATAAAATGATATTAAACCATTTTCTTGCAGGTGGTATAAAATATCCGAGAAATAAAAACAAAAAAGGAAGTGTTATAATATACGAATTCACGGATACATCAAATAAACTTCCTCTATTTAGCAATGCAAAGATTATATATTTATATGGAATACCTGCTATCTGCTCCGTATTTTGAAAAAGAAGTATTAATCTGAATATTGCAAATAAAATCATTCCCGAAATAAAAACTAAAACAAGAAATGTTATTTGAGGTGGTATTTTTATGGTTTTGTTCGATTTTTTGGAAATAGTATCGTTAAAATTCATGTTTTCGTTTAAATTATTAATGTTTTCTTTGTTTTTTATTTGATTTTAAATTAATTTACAAAAATTTTACGTTAGTATCAAACCGATTAGATTTTTGAAACAATAGATAAAAGATATGTTGATAGAAACATTTTTAAGAAATATTCGTATGTAAAAATAGGATATTAGAGTTTCTAAAATTGTAGCAACTTGTGTGTGGTTTTTTGGTATACTAAAAATGTTATAATTAATGTAGTTTTAAAAAACAATATTATGGAAGGTGAAAAATTTTGGGATAGAAATCCGAAGAAATTCAGACTGCTGATATTAGTCTTTTCCACTTTATTAGTTGGTATGGTGTTTTACAATGTAATTAACTATGCTTCAGCTATATTCAGTGGTACAAATTATATGCAATTACCTTCGAAAATGTATATAAAAAAGTCTGTTACATTAACAAATTCTAAGGGTTTTGTTGATACCATCGCCGCCGGAAGTTTTTTGCAATCCATCAATGGGAATACAATTTCTAATCAGGATGAGTATGATAATATTCTTAAGAATATTAATAATGATTCACTTGTCTTATTAAAAATATTCCATTTAAAAAAAGCAGAGTGTATTAAAGAAATTACAAGCAATAAATTTTTCGAAACCACTTCAGATACAATTTATGTAAAAAAATCGGAAATTCCCGAAGATTTTTTAAAATTTTTAACAACAGGTTCTTTTATCGGTTATGTTATCCCGGACGGAGCAACTTCCAGAGCAGGATTAAAAACGGGAGATTTATTACTCACTATTAAGGATAAAGAAGTAGTAATGAATAAAATTTATCCGGGGCACGATGGATTTGATATGGAATTTTACAGGTTCTTCAGAAGTCTGTCAAAAGAAGAACCCATACCATATTCAATTCTAAGAAACGGTGAACCGTTAACCTTTAATGTCTGGCTTGCCACATTTGGAATTTCTACCATGTTATTTTTTGTGATATTGTGTGGTTTTAGTTATATCGCTCTTGGTGTTTATTATGGTTTAAAAAGACCGAATTTTATTGCGGCAAGATTGATATCTATTTGCTTTATTTTGATTGGTTTTGAGATAGCAATGAGTTTGAATATAGGTACACCTGATTATAATATTTATAATTTCATTAAAATATTTTTATCTAATACATCGTTATTTCTATTTTTACCTGTTTTATTTCATAGTTTATTATATTTCCCGGAAAAGAACAAAAATTTTTTAAAATACAAATGGCATCTGAGAATAATCTATTCTTTTTCAATCCTTACAGTTGGTTTGTTCACGTTTTGGTATTTTACCGGAAAGGATGATGGCGGTGTTATTTTATTCTCTCTGCTTGCAAGTATCCTTTATTATACAATAATAAGAATAATATTTTCAAGAAAATCAGTTGAAAAAAATAAATTATCTAAAAAAATCGGTATTATCTGGTTAATTATATTTTTCTCGTTATTTTTTTTCCCGGTTCTTGATTACTTTGGGGTTACGTGGATTCCTATATTACAGGAATATAATTTTTTAATGCTTTTCTTAGTCCCAATTTCTTATCTATATTTTACATGGAGATACCGTTTACTCGATATTGATTTTCGTTTTAGAAGAAATATTCAGTACGTTTTAATCACTGTTTTGTGGAAGGCGGTATTATTCGGTCTATTCGTTTTTGTACTATGGAAATCTTCTTTTTTAAATTTGAATTTTCCTAATATTAAGTTTTCTCAAACCAGTATTGAGATATTATCGGTTCCTCTGGATAGCGTTACAAATCTTTTTTATGATAAACTATTATTTATTGTTATTGCTTTTGTTTCGGGTGCGGTGTTATTAAAAGTAGGAAAAAGCGGACAAAATTTCTTCGATAAGAAATTTTACAGGCAAAAATTTGATTATAAATATACACAGGAAGAACTTATTAGATTACTCCAGAAAAAATTCACTATCGAAAGTCTTGCAAGGGTAATTGTTGAAAAGGTATCGGCACTTGTTAGAGTTAAAATTGCCGGAATTGTTTTTTCCGGGGACGGAAGGAAATTATGGGACTGTAATATGTACTGTTTCGATAACAAAGATTCGAGGCTGTTCAATTTAAATATGGAACAAAAATACTTTGAGTCTGTTAAGGGATTTAGAGGTGCAGTTTCAATTAACTATTTGCCTATTGAAACCAAAAATTTCCTTGAAATCAACGGTTTCTTGAATGTAGTTCCTGTTAAAGTTAACGAAAGGCTTCTCGGAGCATTATTTATTGGTGAAAAATTATCTGAGACACCTTTAAAGGGAGAAGATTTCGAATTTCTTTCTGCTGTGATAACGAGTATTTCTATTGCAGTGGAAAATGCATTTCTGTATGAAGAACTGACTAAACGGGAAAGAATTAAAAGAGAACTTGAAATTGCACATAATATACAAGTGGCTTCTTTACCTCAAAACGTTCCCGTTATACCCGGTCTCGATATTTCGGCAACCTCTATTCCCGCACTGGAAGTAGGCGGAGACTTCTATGATTTCTTGAATGGTACTACAAACGGATTGACAATAGTAATGGGTGATGTAAGCGGCAAAGGTACATCGGCAGCTTTATATATGTCTAAAATTCAGGG